>NZ_JBIDCW010000010.1:0-87220 GCF_043204795.1 Streptomyces sp. NPDC047706
GCCCCCCCCCCCCCCCCCCCCCCCCCCCCCCCCCCCCCCCCCCCCCCCCCCCCCCCCCCCCCCCCCCCCCCCCCCCCCCCCCCCCCAGTCAGGTGACGCCGTGTCAGACGGCCTGCGCCGCGATGTACGTGCCCCGCTTCTCGACGGCCATCCGGTACAGCCGCCCGGCGCGGTACGAGGAGCGCACCAGCGGGCCGGACATCACACCGGAGAAGCCCATTTGCTCGGCCTCCTCCTTCAGCTCCACGAACTCCTGCGGCTTGACCCAGCGCTCCACCGGGTGGTGGCGCACCGACGGGCGCAGGTACTGCGTGATGGTGACCAGCTCGCAGCCGGCGTCGTGCAGCTGCTTCAGCGCGTCGCTGATCTCCTCGCGGGTCTCGCCCATGCCGAGGATCAGGTTGGACTTGGTGACCAGGCCGTAGTCGCGGGCCTCCGTGATGACCTTCAGGGAGCGCTCGTAGCGGAAGCCGGGGCGGATGCGCTTGAAGATCCGGGGGACCGTCTCGACGTTGTGCGCGAAGACCTCGGGGCGGGACGAGAAGACCTCGGCCAGCTGCTCGGGCACCGCGTTGAAGTCGGGGGCGAGCAGTTCGACCTTGGTCCGGCCGGCCTCGCGGTCCGCGGTCTGCGCGTGGATCTGGCGCACGGTCTCGGCGTAGAGCCAGGCGCCGCCGTCCTCCAGGTCGTCGCGGGCGACGCCGGTGATGGTGGCGTAGTTCAGGTCCATGGTGACCACGGACTCGCCGACGCGGCGGGGCTCGTCGCGGTCCAGCGCCTCGGGCTTGCCGGTGTCGATCTGGCAGAAGTCGCAGCGCCGGGTGCACTGGTCGCCACCGATGAGGAAGGTCGCCTCGCGGTCCTCCCAGCACTCGTAGATGTTGGGACAGCCGGCTTCCTGGCAGACCGTGTGCAGGCCCTCGCTCTTCACGAGGTTCTGCATCTTCGTGTACTCGGGGCCCATTTTCGCCCGGGTCTTGATCCACTCGGGCTTGCGCTCGATGGGGGTCTGGCTGTTGCGGACCTCCAGGCGCAGCATCTTGCGTCCGTCGGGTGCGACTGCGGACACGACCGGCTCCCTAGCGATTGATTCTTCGGCGTTCCCCAGGGTACGCCCGTTGATTTGGTGGCCGATGACGATGCCGGCCTTGCCGGGTGCTGCCGCCCCCGGACCCCGCTCAGGCCCTGCAGGGGCCATGTCCTCCAACGCCGGACGGGCCGGATCTATGCCGGCGTCCTCTCGATCGCCCGCGGCCGCAGGTCCGCGTTCTCCAGTACGTCCCGCAGGTGGCGTTCGACGACCGGGAGCACCTCCGCGATCGTCACGTCGCGGCCCAGTTCGGCCGCCAGGGAGGCGACGCCCGCGTCGCGGATGCCGCAGGGGATGATCTTGTCGAACCACTTGTTGTCCGGGTTCACGTTGAGCGCGAAACCGTGCATCGTGACGCCCTTGGCGACCCGGATGCCGATCGCGGCGATCTTGCGGTCCTCGCGGCGCTGGCCGGCGTTGGAGGGGGCGTACTCGGGTCCGTCGAGGCGCGGGTCGAACTCCTCGTCCTGCAGACGGGGGTCGAAGTCGAGGGAGAGGCCGCCGAAGGAGGGGCGCTGCTCGACCGGGTCACCCAGGACCCAGACGCCGCTGCGGCCCTCGACCCGGGTGGTCTCCAGGCCGAAGTCGGCACAGGTGCGGATCAGCGCCTCTTCCAGCCGCCGTACGTGCGCCACCACGTCCACCGGGCGCGGGAGCTTCTGGATCGGGTAGCCCACCAGCTGGCCCGGGCCGTGCCAGGTGATCTTGCCGCCGCGGTCCACGTCGATGACGGGGGTGCCGTCGAGCGGGCGCTCGCTGTCGGCCGTGCGCCGGCCCGCCGTGTACACCGGCGGGTGCTCCAGCAGCAGCACGGTGTCGGGGATCTCGTCGGCGAACCGCGCCGCGTGCACCCGGCGCTGCTCGTCCCACGCCTCCTGGTACTCGACGGCGTCCGCACCGAATCCCATACGGACGAACCGCAACTCACTCACGGCAAGCGCCTCCCTAGAAGGTCGTAAGGCACGAAAAGCGCCTACGCCACTGTACGACTGCCAGGGGTGCGTCAGCGCTGGTGGCAATCCTCACACGATCGGATGAATGAACGTCGAAGTGTGCGATCAGTTGCTCACTCTCCGCTACATTCGCGCCGTTCACGAGGCCATAAGGGCTGCTCACAGGCAATCCGGGCAGCACGGCGGCAATGGCCGCCGAAAGCCCGAAGGCAGGAGACCGCACCGCAGATGACGGAACGACCCGCGCAGCGCACTCCCAACCGCCAGCTCGCCGCGCTCATCGCAGAAGCGGGGTTCTCCAACGCAGGTCTCGCCCGTCGCGTGGACCAGCTCGGCCTCGAACACGGACTCGATCTGAGATACGACAAGACGTCCGTCACCCGCTGGCTGCGTGGACAGCAGCCCCGAGGAACGACCCCGGCGCTCATCGCCGAGGTCTTCACCCGCCGGCTCGGCCGCCGGCTCACCGCCCAGGACCTGGGCCTGGACGCCTGCGCCCCGGTCTACGCGGGCCTCGAGTTCGCGGCCGGTCCGGAGGAGGCCGTCGACATCGTCAGCGGCCTGTGGCGCAAGGACTCCGGAAGCCATGCCGAGCTGCGCAAGATCGCGTTCACCCCGGCCGGGCTGGTCGTCCCCAGCCGGGACTGGCTGATCGGCCGGGCAGACGAGCGGGTGGCCCGGGGCGAGTCCCCGGCCCGGGTGCCCGTGCAGGGCCGTCCCGCGGTGCCCCAGCAGCGCGGCCGGACCGAGCGCGGACCCGGCCACCGGGTCACCGGCGGCGACATCGCCGCGCTCCGCTCGGTCGCCGAGCTGTTCCGCACCCTCGACAACGCCTACGGCGGCGGCCACGCCCGGCAGGCCCTGGTGCGATACCTGGAACACGAACTCGAACCGATGCTGCGCGCCAGCTACGGCGAGCAGACCGGCCGGCGGTTGTTCGCCGCCGCGGCCGACCTCACCCGGCTCGCCGGCTGGACGTCGTACGACATCGCCGCGCACGGCCTCGCGCAGCGGTACTTCGTGCAGGCGCTGCGGCTGTCGCAGGCCGCCGGGGACCGGGCCTACGGGGCGTATGTGCTGGTCACCATGAGCCGGCAGGCCGTCTATCTGAGCCACGGACGGGAGGCCGTGCAGCTGGCGCGGGTGGCCCAGCAGGGGGTGGGCGGTTCCGCGCCGCCCGTCGTGCAGGCGCTGCTGCACTCCGCCGAGGCACGGGGGCACGGGGTCCTGGGCGAGGTGCGGGCGTGCACCGCGTCCCTGGTGCGCGCCGAGCGCGCGCTGGAGGCGGCCCGGGCGGGGGACGACGTGCCGTCCTGGGCGCGCTTCTTCGACGAGGGGCAGCTCGCCGACGAGTTCGGGCACTGCCACCGGGACCTCCAGCAGTTCCGGGCCGCGGCCCAGCACGCGGAGCGCTCCCTGCAACTGCGGCCCGCCGGGCTCGCCCGCAGCAGGCTGTTCTGCCGTGTCGTCCTCGCCACCGCCCGGCTCGGCCTGGGCGAACTGGACCAGGCCTGTCAGCTGGCCGCCGAAGCGGCCGGCCAGGCGGCGGAGATGCGCTCGGTACGGGCGGTGGAGTACGTCAGGGACTTCGAACGCCGCCTGGAGCCCTACCGGGACGCGGCCCCGGCCCGCAGCTACCGGGACAAGGTGGCGGCGCTGAACTGAGCGACGGGCGCGGCGCAGGGGCGGACCGCCGTCGCCGTGGGCGGTGGCTCCCTGTCGTCGTGGGTGGCGCCGGGGCGGACCGCTTCCGTCGCGGGCGGTTCCCGGGACGGAAGCGACGGAAGCGGCACGCCCCGCTCCTTCGGGTGCGGATCCGTTCCGGCGCCGGTACCTCTGGCCGCCGCCCGCGCGCCCCTCGCGGGTGGGCCGGGCCGTTGCTCAGGCCGCGCGGGCGGTGGGCGTCGGGTCCGCGGTGTGCAGGGAGTCCGACGCCCCCAGGTCCGCCAGGATCGCCGCGGACGCGCGGCGGCCCGAGTGCAGGGCGCCCTGGACCGTGCTGGTGTCCCGGTGGTCGCCGCACACGTACAGCCCCGCCAGCAGGCGCACCGGCCGGCGCAGATCGTGCGGCGGCCGCATCACCGGGACGGCCTCGGCGGTGCGCTGCACGGCGAGCGTCTCCCAGCGCGCCGTCGACGTGCCGTACAGCCGCGCAAGATGTACGCGCACCGCCGTGTCGACATCGCCCGGCGCGGTCCCCAGCACCGTCGACGACACCAGCGCGCGCCCGGCCGGCGCCCGCGCCGGGTCCACCGCGCTGACCACCGCCGTGTGCGCCACCGGCCCGCCCCGGTCGGCGTCCAGCAGCAGCGACGCCCCGGTCTGCGGCGGCTCGTCGGTCGTGTGGTGCACCACCGTCACCGGGTGGAAGTCCGGCACCCGCAGCCCCGGCAGCAACTCGGCCGCCGTCCGCGCGTCCGTCGCCACCAGCACCGCCCGGCACCGGAACTCCCCGTGCTCGGCGGTGCTCACCGACGTCGTGGACACGCCGGTGACCCGCACCCCGGTGCGCACCGAACCAGGCGGCAGCCCGTGCGCGAGCAGCTCCGGCAGCACCTCGGCGCCGCCCTCCGGCAGGCACATCCGCCCCGCCGCGAACGCCCGCAGCGCGAGGTCGGCGCACCGGCTGGAGGTGGTCAGCTCCGGGTCGCACAGCAGCGCGGCGAGCAGCGGGCGCAGAAAGCCGTCGATGGTCCGGGAGGGCAGCCCGCGCGCCGCGAGGGCCTGTCCGGCGGGCAACTCCGGCCGCGACAGCAGCCGTTCGACGGGCGTCGCGCCGATCCGGGCCAGCGCGGCCCCGAGCCGTGCCTGGTCCATGGCTCCGCCCAGCGGCGCACCGGCCGGTCCTCTGGCCCCGGCGGCCGGCCGCGGCGTCACCCGGGGGGCGCTCGCAAGGGCGCGCACTGCATGGAGTGCGCCCCTTGCGCTCCCGCTGCCCGCCGGGGCGCCCGCACGGTGCCGGCGCCCGTCGCTGTGCAGCAGGACGCCGGGGGCGAACGCGCGCAACGCGAGCGCGCCGAGCCCCGGTGTCAGGCGCAGTTCGGGATACGACGTGAACAGGAGCTGCCCGATGCGGTCGAGCCGGAAGCCGTCCACCTTCTCCGTCGCCATCCGCCCGCCCACACAAGGGGCTGCCTCCAGCACGGTGGTCGCGATTCCTGCACCGGTCAGCCGATGCGCCGCGGCGAGGCCGGCGATCCCGGCTCCCACGACGACGACGTCCGCCTGATACGCGGGCTCAAGCACGTGCCCCTCCTCGACGTTGCACGGCCGGTGGAGAGCTCATGCCCTCAACCGGCTCTGGGGATACCCGAGTTGAGTCGAGGTTAGGCTTGGGTTCGGTCAGGGGCAGTCGCGCATGAGCAGGGCACGGTCGCACGGCGGTCGCATACGGTCAGACGCGTCGGCACACCTCACCCCGCCGCCCGAATCGCCCCCTCGATCCCCGGGAACGCGAAGCCGAACCCCGACTCCAGCAGCCGCTTCGGCACCACCCGCTGACTGCCCAGCACGTCCCCGGCCATCTCACCCAGCGCGGCCCGCAGCACCGGCGACGGCACCGCGAACAGCGTGGGCCGGCGCAGCACCCTGCCCATCGCCTCGGTGATCTCACGGTTCGTCAGCGGCTCCGGGGCGGTCAGGTTGAACGGCCCGGACAGGTCCTCCCGGTCCAGCAGGTGCCGGATCGCCGCGACCTCGTCGTGCAGCGACACGAACGACCAGTACTGCCGCCCGTCCCCGAGCCGCCCCCCGAGTCCCGCGGAGAACAGCGGGAACAGCCGCCCCCAGGCGCCGCCGTCGCGGGACACCACCAGCCCGGTCCGCGTGTACACCGTGCGCACCCCGGCGTCCCGGGCGGGCGCCGCGGCCGACTCCCACTCCACGCACAGCTCCGGCAGGAAGCCCCGCCCCGGGGGCGCCTGCTCGTCGACGGCCCGCTCCCCGGTGTCCCCGTAGTAGCCGATCGCGCTGCCGCCGACGAAGACGCGCGGCCGCCGCTCCGCCGGGAGCCCCGCGACGGCCCTGGCCAGCGTCGCCGTACCGAGCACCCGGCTGTCACGGATCTTCGCCTTGTACGCCTCGGTCCAGCGGCGGCCGCCCACTCCGGCGCCCGCCAGGTTGACCACCGCGTCGCACGCGGCGAGCCCGGCCGTGTCGACGTACCCGCCCTCGGGGTCCCAGCGGATCTCGTCCGCCGCCCGGGGCTCCCGCCGCACCAGACGCACCACTTCGTTCCCGTCGGCGGTCAGGGACCGCACGAGGGCACTGCCGATGAGGCCGGACGCGCCGGCCACCGCGATTCGCTCCATGCGTCCATCCTGCCGGTCGAGCGGGCACAAGGCCCGGACTGGCGCTCGTACGGCCGCCGTACAGTGACGTCATGCCGGTTCCGTACATACGTCACGCCAGGTACGCCGACGAGGAGACGCTGGGACGGCTGGACCGAACCTGCTGGTCCGTGCTGCACTCCGTCCAGCCGCGCCCCAGGCCGCCGTACGAACCCTTCTTCAGCGACCGGTTCGGGCCGCGCGACCATCTCGTCGCCGAAGTCGCCGGAGCGGTCGCCGGCTA
Source organism: Streptomyces sp. NPDC047706 (assembly GCF_043204795.1). Taxonomy (NCBI): domain Bacteria; kingdom Bacillati; phylum Actinomycetota; class Actinomycetes; order Kitasatosporales; family Streptomycetaceae; genus Streptomyces; species Streptomyces sp. NPDC047706. The sequence continues at coordinate 6,616 of NZ_JBIDCW010000010.1, forward strand.
CATCCGGCTGGGACTGCCCACGCCGCTGGAGAGCAACGCGCACGTCCGCCAGATACAAGGCCTGGTGGTCGCCGAGGAGGCCCGTGGCGGCGGGGCCGGCCGGGCACTGCTGCGGGCCGTGCAGGACGAGGCACGGCGGCAGGGCGCCCGCCGGATCACCCTGCGGGTGCTCGGGCACAACACGCCGGCCCGGGGGCTCTACGAGGCGGAGGGCTTCGTGGTGGAGGGGGTGCTGCCGCAGGAGTTCTTCCTCGACGGGCACTACGTCGACGACGTGCTGATGGGCCGGATCCTCTGAGCCACCGCGCGGTGCCGGGGCGTCACGAGCTCACCAGCTCGCCCGTCTCCACCGGCACCGTCGCGTCCGCCGCGCGCGCCGCGTCACCGGCGACCTCGGCGGCCGTCAGGACGTACCCCGTCTCCGCGTCGGAGGTGGAGCGGGCGAATACCATGCCGAACACCCTGCCCTCGGTGGTGAGCAGTGGGCCACCGGAGTTGCCGGGGCGGACGGTGGAGCGGATCGAGTAGATCTCCCGCGTGACGTTCTCGTCGCTGTAGATGTTCTGGCCGGTGGCCCGCACCCGGTTGGCGACCGTCGCGGCCTGCAGGTCCAGGTTGCCGTCCTGCGGGTAGCCGGCGACCACGGCCGCGTCGCCCCGCTCGGCGTCGTCGAACTCCAGGGCGGGGGCGGGCAGATCGGGGACGTGGAGCACCGCCACGTCCCTGTCCGGGTCGAAGAGCACCACCCGCGCCCGGTACGACGGCCCGACCCCGCCGACCCGGACGGTCGGCTCGTCGATGCCCGCCACCACGTGCGCGTTGGTCATCACACGCTCGGCCGTGTACACGAACCCGCTGCCCTCACGCCCCTGGCCGTCCGCCACGCCCTCGACCTTCACGGTGCTCCGCCGGGCGGCGTCGGTGGCGCTCGCCGTGACGTTGTCCCCGGAGGGTCTGGCCACCTCGGCCGTCGACTCGCTCTCGAAGGGGTTGAACACCTGCGGGAAGCCCGCCTCGGTCAGCGCGGACGTGGCCCGCGAGAACCAGCCCGGTGTGGCGTCCGGCATCGCGGTCTGCACCGCGCCGAGCAGCCGCGAGTCCCGGATCGCGCCCGTCAGCAGCGCGGACGAGGACGCGGCCAGCACGCTCGCCGCCACCCACGCCACGATCAGCACGGCCACCGAGTTCGCCGCCGCCCCGCCGACCCCGTCGGCCACCCTGAGCGGCCCTCGCTCCAGCTCCCGCCGCAGCCGCAGCGCCGGCCGCCCCGCCAGCTCGTGCCCCACCACCGCCGGCACCAGCACCGTGAGGACCGCCGTCACCGTCGCCGCCGTGGTCCCCGGCGACACCAGGTCCATCACCCACGGCAGGATCCACACGCCGATCACCGCGCCGCCCACGAACCCGGCGAGCGAGACACAGCCGGCCACCAGCCCGCGCCGGTAGCCGGAGCCGGCGTAGATCAGGATCACCAGCGCCAGCAGGATGTCCAGCAGGTCCACGGAGCCGCCTTTCTCCAGTCCCGGTCGGTGCGCGCGGGTACGCGCCCCACCACGCCTTGATACGCGCCGGACGGGCCCAGTGATCAGCCACGCCCGCGGTGCCGGACCGGAAACCGGCCACGTGTGCGTGTACCCGAAAAACGTCACCGACCCGGACGATGGTTCCACCAGGTGGCACAGCACACATCGCGGGCGGACCGGACCGGCCCGACAGTGGGTCCATGCGTGTCCTGAAACGTGGCATGAGAAGAAGACGGGGAGCGCGGCCCCGCGCCGTGCACATACCCGGCGCCGTGACGCTCGCGGGCTGTCTGCCCGGCCTCGCCGCGGTCATGGCCCTGGCCCTGTGCGCGAACGCCGTGGACCGGTCGGCGACGGCCGCCCGCGACGCCCGGACACTCGCCACCCGCGTGCCCGCCCCGCACTCCGCCCCTCGGCCGCCCGTCGTCCCCCGCTCGTTCTGGGCCGAGGGGAGCGCGACCACCGGCAAGCAGCCGCCGCCGCGCTACGACGACTCGGTCGTCGCCGTGTTCGTGCACCACACGGACACGCCCAACTCCTACCGCTGCGCCGACGTCCCCCAGATCATCCGCGACCTCTACGCCGGCCAGACCGGCGCCCGCGACTTCGACGACATCGGCTACAACTTCCTCGTCGACCGCTGCGGGACCGTCTACGAGGGCCGCGCGGGCGGCGTCGACCGCCCCGTGACCGGCGCCCACACCGTCGGCTTCAACCACCGCACCGCCGGCATCGCCGCCATCGGCACCTTCACCGCGGGCGCCGAGGTGCCGCGCGTGATGACCGACGCGATCGCGGCGCTCGCCGCCTGGAAGCTCGGTCTGTCGGGCACCGACCCGCACACCGAGGTGCGCCTGGTCTCCAGCAGCAGCCTCAGCCGCTTCGCCGCCGGCACCCCCGCCACGCTGCCTGCCCTGGCCGGCCACGGCGACGGCTACATGACCAGCTGCCCCGGCGCCGCCCTGACGGCGCGCCTGCCGGAGATCAGGGACCTGGCGGCCCGGTTGCAGGGGCGCCCGTGAACGCCCCGGGAAGGCCCCGGCCGCCCCGCGGGGGGCCGCAGGGCCCGCAGCCTGGTGTGCCGGACGGGGACGGACCGGAGGCGGAGATCATGAGCGATGGCACCGGCACGTGGAGCGAGGCCCTGCGCGGGCCGTGGCGCGTGCTCTGCGCGGTCGCGACGGTCGTCGTGGGCCCGGACGCGGCCATAGCGAACGCCCTCGACCAGGCCAACGCGGCACCGCTGCGCCACGCCGCGGACCAGACGCAGGCGTACTTCCCCGCGGGCCTCGAAGGCTGACCGCTCTCACTCCTTGAAGCGGGCCCACAGCCGTGGATACCGCTCCGCGAGCGCCGCCTCGTTCTCGAAGTCCACCGGCGTGCCCTCCGGTTCCGCCGCGGCGGGTGCGATGCCGAGGTCGGGGGCGACGGTCCCGGTCAGCTGCTCGTAGGCCTCGTCGGCCGCGTAGCCCAGCTCCTCGCCGTCGCCGTCGATCTCCTCGTCGAACTCGTCCAGCAGGTCGGCGAGCGCGTCGGGGACGTGCACGGCACCCTCGTACACCTCGCGGCCCTGGCCGATCAGCCAGCACCGGAAGAAGTCGAAGGCGTCGTCGCTGGCCCCGTCGAGCAGCACCCACGCGGCACCCCACAGGTCCCAGGTGTACGCGCGGTTGTAGCGGGCCTCGAAGTGACGGGCGAAGTCGAGGACCTCGTCGGGGTCCAGCTGGAGGAGCCTTTCCACCAGGAGGTCGGCCTGCTCCTCGGGGTCGCCCTCGGCGGCCTCGCGGGTGGCGTCGATCAGCTCCCAGAACTCCGTCTCGTCCATCACGGGTCAAGCATCGGGCCTTCCCGGGTGGGGCGCACGCGGAGTGCGGTGGATTGTTATCGGAGGTAGGGCCGCGTCAGCGGCCGTACAGCCGGGCGAGCCGGGCCGCGTCCCCGGCGAAGCGGGCCCGCAGGCTCGCCGGAGCCAGCACCTCGACCTCCGCGCCGAGCGCCGTGAGCTGGGTGTGGGCGACCTCCTCGGACTCCACCGGCAGTGTCAGCGTCACCCATCCGACGGAATCCGGCGGCCCGGCGTCGTCCAGCGCCTCGCGGGCGGCGAGCGGATCGACGGCGTGCGGCAGGGCACGCGCCCCGGCGGGGGAGAGCCGCACCCGGACCTCGGCGCGCAGGATGGAGCGCGCGAACTGCTCGGCCCGCTCCTCCCAGAAGGCGGGCAGGTCGAAGTCCTCGTCCCGCACGAACCGCTCCTCCCCGGTGGCGACGGCGGTGAACCGGTCGATCCGGTAGACCCGCCACGCCCCCTGCGGCGCCGCGCGTGCGCACAGGTACCAGACGCCCGCCTTGAGTACGAGCCCGTACGGCTCCAGCTGCCGCTCCACCTCGCCGTCGCCCCGGCGGTAGCGCGCGGTGAGAGGCCGGTCGTCCCACACCGCGTCCGCGACGGCGGGCAGCAGTTCGGGCGTGCGGGGCTCCTTGAACCAGTTCGGCGCGTCCAGATGGAAGCGCTGCGCGGCCGTACGGGACGCGTCGCGCAGGGAGGGCAGCAGGGCGGCGGAGACCTTCAGCCGGGCCGCCGACGCGGCGTCCTCGAGACCCATCTCGCGCAGCGCCCCGGGCACTCCGGACAGGAACAGCGCCTCGGCCTCACCGCGGTGCAGGCCCGTCAGCCGCGTACGGTACCCGCCGATCAGCCGGTACCCCCCGGCCCGCCCCCGGTCGGCGTACACCGGGACCCCGGCCTCGGACAGCGCCTGCGCGTCCCGGGTGACGGTCCGCTCGGAGACCTCCAGCTCGCGGGCGAGCTCGGCGGCGGTCATGGCGGACCGGGACTGGAGCAGGAGCACCATCTTGATCAGGCGGGCAGCGCGCATGGCCCCATCATGCAAGAGGCCCCCGCCGCGGCGGGGGCCTCCGGAAACCGGCCGCTGCCTACAGGCCGTACTTCTCGCGGGCCTCCTTCACGGCCGTCGCCTTGACCTCGCCACGCCGGGCGAGCTGGGCCAGGGCCGCGACCACGATGGACTCCGCGTCGACGCCGAAGTGGCGGCGGGCGGCCTCACGGGTGTCCGACAGGCCGAAACCGTCGGCGCCCAGCGAGGACCAGTCCTGCTCGACCCACTGCGCGATCTGGTCGGGCAGCTGGCGCATGTAGTCGGAGACCGCGAGGACCGGGCCCTCGGCGCCCTGGAGCGCCTGCCGTACGTACGGCACCCGCTCCTCGCCGCGCAGACCGGCCGCGTCGGCCTCCAGCGCGTCCCGGCGCAGCTCGCTCCAGGAGGTCGCGGACCACACGTCGGCGGCCACACCCCACTCCTCGGCGAGCAGCCTCTGCGCCTTCAGCGCCCAGTGGATGGCCGTGCCGGAGCCGAGCAGCTGGATGCGCGGGGCGTTCGCCGGCACGGCCACGCCCGCCGACTCGGCCGTGTTGAAGCGGTACAGGCCCTTGACGATGCCCTCGTCGATGCCGAGGCCCTGCGGCTTCGCGGGCTGCGGCAGCGGCTCGTTGTAGACCGTCAGGTAGTAGAAGACGTCCTGGTCCTCGCCCGGCTTGGCCTCGCCGTACATCCGGCGCAGACCCTCACGGACGATGACCGCGATCTCGTACGCGAACGCCGGGTCGTAGCTGAGCGCGGCCGGGTTGGTGGCCGCGATCACCGGGGAGTGGCCGTCGGCGTGCTGCAGGCCCTCGCCCGTCAGCGTCGTACGGCCCGCCGTCGCGCCGACGAGGAAGCCGCGGCCGAGCTGGTCGCCGAGCTGCCACATCTGGTCGGCCGTGCGCTGCCAGCCGAACATCGAGTAGAAGATGTAGAACGGGATCATCGTCTCGCCGTGCGTGGCGTACGACGTCGAGGCGGCGATGAAGTCGGCCATCGAACCGGCCTCGGTGATCCCCTCGTTGAGGATCTGGCCGTTCTGGGCCTCCTTGTAGTACATCAGCTGGTCGCGGTCGACCGGCTCGTACGTCTGGCCCTTGGGCGAGTAGATGCCGAGCGAGGGGAACAGCGACTCCATGCCGAAGGTGCGCGCCTCGTCGGGGACGATCGGCACCCAGCGCCTGCCGGTCTCCTTGTCGCGGACCAGGTCCTTGACCAGGCGGACGAACGCCATGGTCGTCGCGACGTTCTGGGAGCCGGAGCCCTTGTCGAAGGCCGCGAAGGCCTTCTCGGCGGGCGCGGGCAGCGGGGCGACCGGGTGCACCCGGCGGGCCGGGGCCGGTCCGCCGAGCGCGGCGCGGCGCTCCTGGAGGTAGCGGACCTCGGGAGAGTCCGTGCCCGGGTGGGCGTAGGGCACCACGCCGTCGACGAACGCGCTGTCGGCGATCGGCAGGCCGAGCAGGTCGCGCATCGTCTTGAACTCGTCCACCGAGAGCTTCTTCATCTGGTGGTTGGCGTTCTTCGACGCGAAGCCCGCACCGAGGGTGTGGCCCTTGACCGTCTGGGCCAGGATCACGGTCGGCGCGCCCTTGTGCTCGACGGCGGCCCGGTACGCGGCGTAGACCTTGCGAGGCTCGTGGCCACCGCGGGAGAAGTGGAAGCAGTCCAGGATCTTGTCGTCGCTGAGCAGCTTCGCCATCTCCGCGAGCGCCGGGTCGGTTCCGAAGAAGTCCTGGCGGATGTAGGCGGCGTCGCGGGTCTGGTACGTCTGTACCTGCGCGTCCGGCACCTGGCGCAGGCGGCGTACGAGCGCACCCGTGGTGTCGAGCTGGAACAGCTCGTCCCAGGCGGAGCCCCACAGCGACTTCACCACGTTCCAGCCGGCGCCGCGGAACTGGGCCTCCAGCTCCTGCACGATCTTGAAGTTGGCGCGGACCGGGCCGTCGAGGCGCTGGAGGTTGCAGTTGATGACGAAGGTGAGGTTGTCCAGCTCCTCACGCGCGGCCAGCGCGAGCGCCGCCGTCGACTCCGGCTCGTCCATCTCGCCGTCACCGAGGAAGGTCCACACGTGGGAGGAGGAGACGTCCTTGATGCCGCGGTTGGTGAGGTAGCGGTTGAACCGCGCCTGGTAGATCGCGGAGAGCGGACCGAGGCCCATCGACACCGTCGGGAACTCCCACAGCCAGGGCAGCCGGCGGGGGTGCGGGTACGACGGCAGTCCGTTGCCGCCGGCCTCGCGGCGGAAGTTGTCGAGGTGGTGCTCGCTCAGCCTGCCGTCGAGGAAGGCGCGGGCGTAGATGCCGGGGGAGGCGTGGCCCTGGATGTAGAGCTGGTCGCCCGACCCGTCGGCCTCCTTGCCCCTGAAGAAGTGGTTGAAGCCGGTCTCGTAGAGCCAGGCCGCGGAGGCGAAGGTGGCGATGTGGCCGCCTACGCCGTACTTCGCGCCGCGGGTCACCATGGCGGCCGCGTTCCAGCGGTTCCACGCGGTGATCTTCCGCTCCATCTCCTCGTCACCGGGCACGGACGGCTCGGCGGCGGTGGGGATGGTGTTGACGTAGTCCGTCTCCAGCAGCTTGGGCAGCGAGATGCCGGTGCCCTCGGCGCGCTCCAGCGTGCGGCGCATCAGGTAAGCGGCACGGTGCGGCCCGGCGGCCTCGGCCACGGCGTCCAGGGAGGCCTGCCATTCGGCGGTCTCCTCCGGGTCGCGGTCCGGGAGCTGGTCGAGCGCGCTCGGCTGGATGGCGTGGGGGTCGGTCATGTCGCCGCCTTCCTCAGTCGAAGGGGGGTTCCCTCATCGGTAAGGGTTCGGGGGTGCCCTTTGTCTTTGGCAGGACAGGGCGTGAGGCTTTGGTGGAAGCCCGTCGGGAACTGTAACTCCCTGATCGATGATCGATCAAAGGCTTGGCCGCCAAAACCTCTTGTTCACAAGAAAGTCGGCACGCGGTGCCTCGTGCTGGGGCACCCGGTGCCGGACTCTCCTGTGGTTTGCGCAGGTGGAAGTGCGTCTGAGTGCTCTCTGGCCGGGCCGGCACCCGGGCGGACGGGTGCGCGATCCGGCGCACGCGCCCCTTTGAGGCGGGCGACCAGGCATGCTGGTGGCCGCGGAAGTACACGGCCGTGTGCCCCGCGTTGACCGACGCCCCCGGTGCCGGCCGGCGGCCGATCTCCCCGAGCGGGGAGGGCGGTAGGTGTACGGGCCGGCGGCGCGACGAAGAGGCATGCCGCCGCGGCGATGATCAGGACCAGCGCGGTGGCGGGCAGAAAGGGCGACTCCTTGAACCTGTCCCACGCTCCTCGCGCGTGGGCGGTCCGCCGTCAACACCGTGCGCCGCATCGGACATACGGCAACATTACGGGCCGTGACACAGTGCTCACGCCCGCGGCGCGCACCCCAGGACATGGGACTTCACGATCTCCGCGATCCGCGGATCCCGGCGCCGGAAGGCCGCGACCAGCTCCTCGTGCTCCTCGGCGTAGGACTGCTGCACCGTCCCCAGCCAGCGGATCGACAGCGCGGTGAAGACCTCGATGCCGAGCCCTTCCCAGGTGTGCAGCAGCACGGAGTTGCCGGCGGCGCGGACCAGTTCGCGGTGGAAGCCGACCGTGTGCCGCACCTGGGCCGTGCCGTCCGCGTTCCGGTCGGCCTCGTACAGGGCCGTGACATGCGGCTCCAGCGCGGAGCAGTCCTCGGCGAGCAGCTCCGCCGCCAGCTCGGCGGCGATGGCCTCCAGGCCGGCCCGCACCGGGTAGCTCTCCTCCAGGTCGGCCGCCGTCAGGTTCCGCACCCGCACACCCTTGTTGGGCGCGGACTCGATCAGGCGCAACGACTCCAGCTCGCGCAGCGCCTCGCGGACCGGCGTCTGGCTGACCTCCAGCTCCGTGGCGATCCGGCGTTCCACGATCCGCTCGCCCGGCTTCCAGCGCCCGCTGATGATGCCCTCCAGGATGTGCTCGCGGATCTGTTCGCGCAGCGAGTGGACGACGGGGGCGGTCATGAGAGGCTCCTTAGGGCGCGTTTGACGTTTAGACAATAAGGCCGTCCACGCGTCGGGGAGGGGCGCACGGGGGCGCTTTGACGCAGGTGAGACGAGGCGCACACGCTTGCTCGTGCGGGGTCTTCCGCGGCCGGCCGCAGCGGTCGTGGGTGGCGGTGCGCGCGGTTCCCCGCGCCCTCAAAGGACGATGCCCCCGCCCGGGGTTCCCGGGCGGGGGCATCGTTGGTGTCCGGCTGGGCGCCGTGCTTACAGGCCGAGCTCGACCTCGAACTCGCCCGCCTCAAGGATCGCCTTGACCGCCGTCAGGTAACGGGCCGCGTCGGCGCCGTCGACCAGGCGGTGGTCGTAGGAGAGGGTCAGGTACGTCATGTCGCGGACGCCGATGACCGTGCCCTCCTCCGTCTCGATGACGGCCGGGCGCTTGACCGTGGCGCCGATACCGAGGATCGCCACCTGACCCGGCGGCACGATGATCGTGTCGAACAGCGCGCCACGCGAACCGGTGTTGGAGATGGTGAAGGTCGCGCCGGACAGCTCGTCCGGGGTGATCTTGCTGGCGCGGACCTTGCCGGCCAGCTCCGCCGTGGCCTTGGCGATGCCGGCGAGGTTGAGGTCACCGGCGTTCCTGATGACCGGGGTCATCAGGCCCTTCTCGGAGTCCACCGCGATACCGATGTTCTCGGTGTCGAAGTAGGTGATGGTCCCCTCGGCCTCGTTGATCCGGGCGTTGACCGGCGCGTGCGCCTTCAGCGCCTGGGCCGCGGCCTTGACGAAGAACGGCATCGGGGACAGCTTGACGCCCTCGCGGGCCGCGAAGGCGTCCTTGGCCCGGGCGCGCAGCTTCATCAGGCGGGTGACGTCGACCTCGACGACCGACGACAGCTGCGCCTGCTCGTGCAGGGCCTTGACCATGTTGTCGCCGATGACCTTGCGGATCCGCGGCATCTTCACGGTCTGGCCACGCAGCGGGGAGACCTCCAGGGCGGGGGCCTTCTTCGCGGCGGCCGGGGCGGCGGCGGCCGGAGCCGGGGCGGCCGCGGAAGCCTTGGCGGCCTCGGCGGCGGCCAGGACGTCCTGCTTGCGGATCCGGCCACCGACGCCGGTGCCCTTGACGGTGGCCAGGTCGACGCCGTTCTCGGCGGCGAGCTTGCGCACCAGCGGGGTGACGTAGGCACCCTCGTCGGTCGCCTGCGCCGCGGCGGGAGCCGGAGCCTGGGCGGCCGGCGCGGGAGCCGGGGCGGCGGGCTGCGCCGGAGCCGTGGGCTGGGCCGGAACGGCGGGAGCCGCGGGGGCCGGTGCCTGCGCGGCCGGTGCCGGAGCGGCCGGAGCCGGCGGGGCGGCGGGCGCGGCCGGGGCCTCGGTGGCGGGCTCCGGGGCGGGGGCGGCCGGGGCCGGGGCAGCGGCCGGAGCCGCACCCGGGGCGCCGATGACGGCCAGCTTGGCGCCGACCTCGGCGGTCTCGTCCTCGCCGACCACGATCTCCAGCAGCGTGCCGGAGGCGGGCGCCGGGATCTCGGTGTCGACCTTGTCGGTGGACACCTCCAGCAGCGGCTCGTCGGCCTCGACGCTGTCGCCGACCGACTTCAGCCAGCGGGTGACCGTGCCCTCGGTGACGGACTCGCCGAGCGCGGGCAGGACCACGTCCGTGCCCTCGGCGCCGCCACCGGCGGCGGCCTCGGCGGTGGGCGCCGGGGCCGGGGCGGCCTGCTCGGCGGACGGCTGGGCCTGCGGGGCAGGCTCCTCGGCCGGCTCCTCGGCCGGCGCCGTGGCCTGCTCGGCGGCCGGCGCGCCGGTGCCGTCGTCGATCACGGCCAGCTCGGCGCCGACCTCGACCGTCTCGTCCTCGGCGACCTTGATGGAGGCCAGCACACCGGCGGCCGGGGCCGGGATCTCGGTGTCGACCTTGTCGGTGGAGACCTCGAGCAGCGGCTCGTCAGCCTCTACGCGCTCACCCTCGGCCTTCAGCCAGCGGGTGACGGTGCCCTCGGTGACGCTCTCGCCGAGCGCCGGAAGGGTTACGGAAACCGCCATGGTTTCGGTTGCTCCTTACGAAATTGCGGAAGTCTGTGTCGTCGCGCCCAGTGACCGAGGGGGTCAGTCGTGGGAGTGCAGGGGCTTGCCGGCCAGCGCCAGGTGGGCCTCGCCGAGCGCCTCGTTCTGCGTCGGGTGCGCGTGGATCAGCTGGGCGACCTCGGCCGGCAGCGCCTCCCAGTTGTAGACCAGCTGGGCCTCACCGACCTGCTCGCCCATACGGTCGCCGACCATGTGCACGCCGACCACCGCGCCGTCCTTGACCTGGACGAGCTTGATCTCGCCCGCGGTCTTCAGGATCTTGCTCTTGCCGTTGCCCGCCAGGTTGTACTTCAGGGCGACGACCTTGTCCGCGCCGTAGATCTCCTTGGCCTTGGCCTCGGTGATACCCACGGAAGCGACCTCGGGGTGGCAGTACGTCACCCGGGGCACGCCGTCGTAGTCGATCGGGACGACCTTCAGACCGGCCAGCCGCTCCGCCACCAGGATGCCCTCGGCGAAGCCGACGTGCGCGAGCTGGAGCGTGGGGACCAGGTCGCCGACCGCCGAGATCGTCGGGACGTTGGTCCGCATGTACTCGTCGACGAGGACGTAACCGCGGTCCATGGCGACCCCGGCCTCCTCGTAGCCCAGGCCCTGCGAGACCGGGCCGCGGCCGACCGCGACCAGCAGGACCTCGGCCTCGAACTCCTTGCCGTCGGCAAGGGTGACCTTGACCCCGTCGGCCGTGTACTCGGCCTTCTGGAAGAAGGTGCCCAGGTTGAACTTGATGCCGCGCTTGCGGAAGGCGCGCTCAAGAAGCTTGGAGCTGTTCTCGTCCTCGACCGGCACGAGGTGCTTCAGGCCCTCGATGACCGTGACGTCGGTGCCGAAGGACTTCCAGGCGGAGGCGAACTCGACGCCGATGACACCGCCGCCCAGCACGATCGCCGACTTCGGCACGCGGTCCAGGACGAGGGCGTGGTCCGAGGAGATGATCCGGTTGCCGTCGATCTCCAGACCGGGCAGCGACTTCGGCACGGAACCGGTCGCCAGCAGGACGTGGCGGCCCTGGATGCGCTGACCGTTCACGTCCACCGAGGTCGGGGAGGACAGCTGCCCCGCACCCTCGATGTAGGTCACCTTCCGGGAGGCGACGAGGCCCTGCAGGCCCTTGTAGAGGCCCGAGATCACCTCGTCCTTGTACTTGTGGACCCCGGCGACGTCGATGCCCTCGAACGTCGCCTTCACACCGAACTGCTCGCTCTCGCGGGCCTGGTCGGCGATCTCGCCCGCGTGCAGCAGGGCCTTGGTGGGGATGCAACCCCGGTGCAGGCAGGTGCCGCCGACCTTGTCCTTCTCGATCAGGGCGACGTCCAGGCCCAGCTGAGCCCCGCGCAGGGCCGCGGCGTAACCACCGCTGCCACCGCCGAGGATCACTAGGTCGAAAACGGTGCTGGCGTCGTTCGCCACGTCACGTCCTCCATGCATGTGCGCCGTACGCCGGTCGACGATGACCGGCTGGCGGCTGGTGTCCGGCCGCTGTACTTCGGCCCTTCGGTGGGGCCCTGTCCTGCCGAGCCCCATCTTCGCACTTGTCGGCACCGGACGAGACGCGGGGCCAGGGTGTGATACGTCGCACGCTCGGCTGTCACACACGGGAGGCTTCGCCTGTCGACGGAAGGGAGGGACGTCGCCGCAGGCGGCGCGGGGAGCCGGGCGACGACGCGGCGACCCTCCACGACCCGGTGGGCGGACGTCGGTCCAGGTCGCCCGCGGTGACTGGGATGTGGTCGCGGGCCTGCGGTCGCCGGCGGCCGGTCAGGAGGTCGCCGCGAGGGGCGCGGGGAACTGCGCGACCGGCCGCAGCCCACCCGCACCCGCGGCGCGGCGACCCTCCACGACTCGGTGGGCGACTGCGCGACCGGCCGCAGCCCACCCGCACCCGCGGCGCGACAGCCGGGCACGACTCGGTGGGCGGACGTCAGCCCAGGTCGCCGGAGGCCGTCAGCTCGGCCAGCCGCACCAGCGTGCGCACACCCGAGCCCGTACCGCCCTTCGGCGTGTATCCGAACGGCCCCTGCTCGTTGAACGCGGGCCCGGCGATGTCCAGGTGCGCCCAGGTGATGCCCTCGCCCACGAACTCGCGCAGGAAGAGGCCGGCGACGAGCCCGCCGCCCATCCGCTCACCCATGTTGGCGATGTCGGCGGTGGGGGAGTCCATCCCCTTGCGCAGGTGCTCGGGCAGCGGCATCGGCCACGCGGCCTCGCCGACCTCCTCGGCCGCCTCGTGCACCGCGGAACGGAACGCGTCGTCGTTGGCCATCACGCCGAACGTCCGGTTGCCGAGCGCCAGCACCATCGCGCCGGTCAGCGTCGCCACGTCCACGATCGCGTCGGGCTTCTCCTGCGACGCCGCCCACAGGGCGTCCGCCAGCACCAGCCGGCCCTCGGCGTCGGTGTTCAGCACCTCGACGGTCTTGCCGCTGTACATCCGCAGCACGTCGCCCGGCCGCGTGGCGGACCCGGACGGCATGTTCTCGGCCAGCGCCAGCCACCCGGTGACGTTGACCTCCAGTCCGAGCCGGGCGGCGGCGACGACGGCCGCGAAGACCGCAGCCGCACCGCTCATGTCGCACTTCATCGTCTCGTTGTGACCGGCCGGCTTCAGCGAGATGCCGCCCGAGTCGTAGGTGATGCCCTTGCCCACGAACGCGAGGTGCTTCTTCGCCTTGGGGGAGGTGTACGACAGCTTCACCAGCCGCGGCGCGGACGCCGAACCGGAGCCGACGCCCAGGATGCCGCCGTAGCCGCCCTTGGCCAGCGCCTTCTCGTCGAGCACCTGCACCTTGATGCCGTGCTCCTTGGCCGCGGCCTGGGCGACCGCGGCGAACGCCTCCGGGTTGAGGTCGTTGGGCGGGGTGTTGACCAGGTCGCGGGCGCGGTTCAGCTCCTCGGCCACGGCCGTCGCGCGCTCCACCGCCGCCTTGTGCGCCTTGTCGCGCGGCTTGGCGCCGAGCACGGTGATCTCGGCCAGCGGGGCCTTGCCGTTCTTCTTGTCCTTGGCGGCGCCCGCCTGACCGTTCTCCTTGTACGCGTCGAAGGAGTACGCGCCGAGCAGCGCGCCCTCGCCGATCGCGCCGGCCGCCGCCGCGTCCGCGACCGGCAACGCGAAGGCGGCCTTCTTGGCGCCGGCCAGCGCGCGGGCGGCGGCGCCGGCGGCCCGGCGCAGTGCCTCCGCGTCGTACTCCGCGTCCTTCACCGGCCGGGCACCCAGACCCACCGCCACCACGAGCGGCGTCTTGAAGCCGGCGGGGGCGGGCAGCTTCGTCACCTCGCCCTCGGCGCCGGAGGCACCCAGGGTCTCCAGGACGCCGGCGAGTCCGCCGTCGTACGCCTTGTCAACGGCCTCGGCGCCCGGTGCGACGACCGGGCCCTTGTCGCCCTTGGCGACACCGATCACGATCGCGTCGGCCCGCAGGCCGGGCGCCGCGGCGGTGCTGAGAGTGAGAGCAGTCACGGTGGTGAAATCTCGCTTCCGATGTGAAGTTTCTGTGGCCGGAGGATGGGCCGACCGGGCCCGACAGCCGACCGTAGATTCCTCGTGCAGTGGAGTCTGTACCTGGACCGGCATCGACCTGGCACGAGCCTACGCCCGGTGTCTGTTCGAGCATTCAAGCGGTCGTTCACCTGTCAGTGGCGTCGTCGCCATTTACCGATCCTCGCACTCCGTGAGCCGAGTCACACTCGTCGGGTCCGGGCGAGCCGGACGCTCACATCGTCCCGCAGGAGTCCCGGATCGCGCTCGGGCACGCCCTGGACAACGACCCGCACCCGCACCACGTCCACCGGTCCAGCCTCGCCGAGGACCGGCTGCCGTACCCGGTGCTGGACGGGGTGCTCGCCGAGTACCGGGCGCTGTTCGCGGACAACACCCCGGTGGAGAACCTCGGCCAGAAGGCCGTGGGCACCGGGCTCCAGCGCCGCGCCGCACGGCAGCAAGCCGTCGCGGACAACCGCGTCACCGCGTACCGGATCGGCAACACGGTCACCGTCAGCGCGCCGAGCGGTGTGGAGATCCCGGTGCCCGCGCCGCAGGGCACGCGGCAGCAACTCCTGCTCGGGGCCGGCCCCCTTCGGCACGGCCTACGCGGGCAACCGCTCGGCCCTGGGCGACCCCCGGCCTCCTGCGGCCGGCACTCACCCTGAAGTCGCAGCAGGGCGACGCCGAAGGGCCACCGCCCACCGATGAGCACCCCGCCGGTCCCTGGGAGATCATCCGTGGGTCACCCTGCCGCACACCCTGGAGCCCTCACTGTGAGACACCCTGTCCTCCTCCTCGCCCTGCTGGCGCTGCTCGCGGGCTGCGCGTCCGACCCGGAGCCGCCGGGGGAGGCATGGCAGCCGCGCCCCGGCACGGACTGGCAGTGGCGGCTGCGGGGCCGTCTCGACACCTCCGCCGACGCGCCGGTCTACGACATCGACGGCTTCGACAACTCCGCGGCCACGGTCGCCGAACTGCACGACAAGGGCCGCAAGGTCATCTGCTACCTCTCCACCGGTGCATGGGAGGACTGGCGGCCGGACGCGCGGAAGTTCCCGAGCTCCGCTCTCGGCAAGGGCAACGGCTGGGACGGCGAACGCTGGCTCGACATCCGCCGCACAGACGTCTTGCGGCCGCTGATGGCCGCCCGCATCGACCTGTGCGGTGACAAGGGCTTCGACGCCGTCGAGCCGGACAACATGGACGGCTGCAAGAACCCCACCGGCTGACCGCCCACGGCCGCCGACCAGCTCCGCCACAACCGCCTGATCGCCGGCCTGGCCCACGAACGCGGCATGGCGGTGGGCCTGAAGAACGACCTCGACCAGATCCCCGAACTGGTCGGCGACTTCGACTTCGCGGTCAACGAACAGTGCGCCCAGTACGGGAATGCGAGGCACTCACCCCCTTCGTCGAGGCGGGCAAGGCGGTCTTCAACGCCGCGTACGAACTTCCCACCGCCCGCTTCTGCGCCGAGTCCCGCAGGCTGAAACTGAGTTCGCTGCTGAAGAAGTACGAACTGGGGGTCTGGCGCCGGACCTGCTGAGACGCCTCACGCCAGGACGAGCACCAGCAGTGCCGTCGTCGCCGCCGTCTCGGCCAGCCCGCCGAACACATCGCCGGTGACCCCGCCCAGCCGGCGGACGCAGTGGCGCAGCAGCACCTCGGCGGCCACGGCGGAGACGACCACCGCGAGGGCGGCGCGCAGGACGCCGTACGGCCCGAGCAGCGCCCCGGCGGCCGCGGCGGCCCCGGTCACCGTGAGGGCGGCACCCACCGCGCCGCCCACCGGGACGACTCCGGCGACTGCCGCGCCCAGCCCCTCGGGCCGGGCGGCCGGCACCCCGGCGCGGGCGGCCAGCGTCAGCGCCACCCGGGCGGCGGTGGCCGCGACGACGGTGGCGAGCGCACCGCGGATCCAGGAGCCGTCGTAGAGCTGCGCCAGGGCCGCGACCTGCGCCAGCAGGACGAAGACCAGGGTGAGCACCCCGAACGGCCCGATGTCCGACTGCCTCATGACGCGCAGCGCGTCCTCGGCGGGCCTGCCGCTGCCCAGCCCGTCCGCCGTGTCGGCCAGGCCGTCCAGATGCAGGCCACGGGTGAGCACGGCGGGAACGGCGGCGCCGGCGACGGCGGCCAGCAGCGGGCTCGCGCCGAGGAACAGCAGCAGCAGACCGGCACCGGCCGCGCACAGGCCGACGACGAGCCCGGCCAGCGGGGCGCAGAGCATCCCGCCGCGCGCGGCCTCGCGGTCCCAGCGGGTCACCCGTACCGGCAGGACCGTGAGCGTGCCGAAGGCGAAACGGAGTCCGTGCGCGGGCGGGATCAGGGGCATCCGGGCAGGTTACGCGACCGCTTGCGGAGCACTTCCCCCCGATCCTGGGCAGACTTGGACCCATGGGGAACTGGCTGGAACGGAACATCATCGAGCCCGGCAAGCTCCCCCTGCTGCTCGCCCTCACCGCCTTCGTGCTGACCTTCCTGATCACCCGGCTGATCACCCGCATGATCCGGGCGGGCCGGGGCCCCTTCGGCAACGTCAGCGCGGGCGGCGTGCACGTCCATCACGTGGTGCCCGGCGTCGTCCTCACCCTCGTCGGCGGCTTCGGTGCGGTGGCCGGCGGCCGGCAGGGCTTCGGGTCCTACCTCTCGGCGGTGATCTTCGGGATCGGGGCGGGCCTGGTGCTGGACGAGTTCGCGCTGATCCTGCATCTGGCGGACGTGTACTGGACCGAGGCGGGCCGCAAGAGCGTCGAGGCCGTGGTGCTCACCGCCGCGCTGGTGGGCTTGTGGGTGGCCGGGTTCTCCCCCTTCGGCGTCAACGACCTCGACCAGGAAGAACTCCAGGACCGGGGCTCGGTCATCACCACGGTCGCCGTGAACTTCCTCCTCTCGCTCGTCGCCCTCGTCAAGGGCAAGACGCGGCTGGCGATCCTGGGCGTGATCGTGCCCTTCATCGCCGTGTTCGGCGCGATCCGGCTGGCCCGCCCCGGCTCGCCCTGGGCCAAGCACCTCTACCGCCGCCGCCCCCGAGCGCGGGCCAGGTCACGTCTGCGGGCCTACCACCACGACCGCCGCTGGCTGGGCCCCACCCGGAAGTTGCAGGACTGGCTCGGCGGCCCGCCCGACCCGGAGCGCGCCCGGGCCCTGGAGAGCCGCTGACGCGGCGCGGTGAGCGCGCACAGCACGGCAACCGCCACGGTCGCCGCCAGGTGCTCCCTGCCGGCGAGGTTCTCCTTCACCAGCACCTCCACCACCATCGCCACGACGACCGCGGCGGCGGTGACGGTACGCCCCGTACCGTCGGCCGACGTACACCGCGAGGCCGGCGACCGCGGCCGGCGGGCCGGTGTCCACGACCTGCGCGTGCGGGGCCGGCGGGCCCAGGGGGTGGCCGGGGCGAGGGCGAAGTGACCCCGGGACCGGCCGTGCGCGCAGTGCGGCAGGGCGGTGAGGCCGACCGCCGCGAGTGCCATCGGCACGGCCCGTGCCCCGCGCGCGCAGCCCCTCACGGACCGTACGGCGCGGCGGCCCCCACTCGGCGCGGGCCCGGCGGGCGAACGGGTTCATCGAGGGCGGCTGCGGGGGTGCGGCGGGTCGGCCCGCGGACGCGACGGCACGCACAGAGACCGCCCGGAACGTGCCGAACGTCGGCGCCGCCCCGTGTGACCCGCGCCCCCCGGCGTCCGCTACGCCCCCTCCGGGGCCTCGGCCGGCGCCTTCTGCTCGACCTCGGGCTTCTCGGGCAGCTCCGCCGCGAGCGCCGCGGCGGCCTGCACCAGGGGCAGCGCCAGCAGGCCCCCCGTGCCCTCCCCGACCGACAACCCCTGGTCGAGCAGCGGCTCCAGGGCCATCCGGTCCAGCGCCTTGGCCTGCCCCGGCTCCCCGCTGTCGTGCCCGGCCAGCCACCAGTCCGGCGCCCGGAACGCGATGCGCTGCGCCACCAGCGCGCACGCGGCGGCCACCACGCCGTCCAGGATCACCGGCAGCTTCCGCACGGCGCACTGGAGCAGGAACCCCGTCATCGCCGCGACGTCGGCCCCGCCGACCGCCGCCAGCAACTGCAACTGGTCCCCGAGCACCGGCCGCGCCCGCCGCAGCGCGTCGCGGATCGCCGCGCACTTGCGCATCCACGCCAGGTCGTCGATCGCGAGCCCGCCCCGCCCGGTCACCACGGACGCGTCGGTCCCGCACAGCGCCGCCACCAGCACCCCGGCCACCGTGGTGCCGCCCACGCTGACGTCGCCCAGCACCACCAGATCCGTACCGGAGTCGGCCTCCTCGTCGGCCACCGCGACCCCGGCCCGGAAGGCCGCCTCGGCCTCCTCGGCCGTCAGCGCGTCCTCGATGTCGATCCGCCCGCTGCCCCGCCGCACCCGGTGCTTCACCACATCCTCGGGCAGCGCCCCCGGATCGCAGTCCAGCGCCATGTCCACGACCCGCACCGGCACACCGAGCCGCCGGGCGAGCACGGACACCGGGCGGCCGCCCTCAAGGACCTCACGCACCAGTTCGACGGCGCTGCCCGCGGGTCGCGCCGACACCCCGAGCTCCGCGACACCGTGGTCACCCGCGAACAGCACCACCCGCGGCCGTTCGACCGGCCGCACCGGAGCGGCGCCCTGCGCCGCCGCCAGCCACTCACCGAGGTCGTCCAGGCGCCCCAGCGATCCGGGCGGCACGATCTGACGCTCCCGGCGCGCCTCCGCGTCGCGGCGCACCCCGCCGTCGGGGCGCTCGATCTGGTCGGTGAAGTCGTCGAGATTCAGCGAGCTCATTCGCCGAACAGTACCGGCCCCGGCCGAACGGGACGGCGCCACAGGGCGACCAGGAACCCACCACGTCGTTGCACCCAAGATCGCGATCCCATACGTTCCGTTTTGCAGCGGATTGTCATACGTCCCTCCCCGCCCTGTCCGTCGCGCCCCGGGAGCCGCCCATGTCGTCGTCCGCCCCTTCCGCCCTGCCGGCGATCGACCTGCGCCGCGCCAAGTACCTGGCCGAACTCGCCCAGGGCACCGAGCGTTTCCACGCGCCGCGCCGCGAGAGCTGCCCCTGGTGCGACGGGCAGCGCCTGCGCGTCCGCCTCACGGCACCCGACGTGATCCAGGGCAAGCCCGGCACCTTCACCGTGGAGGAGTGCGAGGACTGCGCGCACGTCTTCCAGAACCCGGGCCTCACACCCGAGGGCATGGCGTTCTACCACCGGGACCGGGACGGGTACGAGAGCCCGCCCGCACGCCGCCTCGACCGCGCGCGGGTGCGGGCGATGCTGCACGTCCCGGAACCGGAGAGCTGGCTCGACGTAGGCACGGGCGACGGCGGCTTCCCGGCCACCGCGCGGCAGTGGCTCCCGTACACGTCCTTCGACGGCACCGACCCCACGCCGCGAGTACTGCGCGCCCGCGCGACGGAACGCGTGGAGGAGGCCTACGTGGGGCACCTGACCACCCCCGGCCTGCTGGGCCGGCTGCGGGGCCGCTACGACGTGGTGAGCGTCTTCCACCGGCTGGAACGGGCGCCGTCCCCCCGTGAGGAGCTCAAGGCGGCCATCGCCGCCCTGCGCCCCGGCGGGCACCTCGTCCTCGAACTGGCCGACCCGCAGAGCGGCTTCGCCGCCCTCCTCGGCAAGTGGTGGCCCGGCCATGCGCAGCCCGCCCAGCTCCACCTGCTGCCGCAGACCAACGTCCTGGAGGCCGTGGAGTCCCAGAACTGCACGATCCTCACCACGGACACGTGCGCCGCACACACCCCCACGGACCTCGCCACGGCGGCGACCCGCCTGCTGTCCTGGGCCGTCCCCGCCGACACTCCCTGGCGGGCCGGACCGCCCTCCGCGGCGCGGCAGGCCGCGCGCGTGGCCCTGACCGCGGCCGCCGCGCCGCTCCGCCTGACCGCCAGGGCGGCCGACCACACCCTGGCGCCCCTGATCCGCCGCAGCTCCTACTCCAACGCGTACCGGGTGATCGCCCGCAAGAACCCCCAGCCGTAGCGGTGGCGGCCGGCCCGGAAGACTCCCCTCACCCCCGCAGCACCAGCGCCTGTCCCGCCACCAGCAGCAGCACCTGCTCGCACTCGGCCGCGAACGCGGCGTTCAGGCGCCCGAGTTCGTCCCGGTAGCGCCGCCCGGACGCCGTGGCGGGGACGATGCCCGAGCCCACCTCGTTGGACACGGCGACCATCATCCGGCGTGTGCCGCGCACCGCGTCCGTCAGCGTGCGCACCCGCTCGCGCAGCGCCTTCTCGCCGCCGTCGGCCCACTCCGCGTCGTCCCACGCGCCCACGGCGTCCATCGCGTCCGTCAGCCACAGCGACAGGCAGTCGATCAGCAGCGGCGGCCCGTCCTGCCCGAGCAGCGGCACCAGGTCACAGGTCTCCACCGTCCGCCACGACCCCGGGCGCCGCTCCCGGTGCGCGGCCACCCGCTGCGCCCACTCGCCGTCCCCGCCCCGGGTGCCGCCCGTCGCGACGTACAGCACGTCGGGGAACGCCTCCAGCCGGCGTTCCGCCTCCACCGACTTGCCCGAGCGCGCCCCACCCAGCACAAGCGTCCGGCGCGGCACGTCCGGCACGTTCTCGTACGCCCCGACCGCCAGAGTCGCCCCGTCCGGCACCGCCCGCGTGCCCGCCGCCGCGAGCCGCCGCCGCAACTCGGGGCCGGGCGGCACGTCGTGATCCAGGTGCACGGCGACGACGTCCGTCGTGGGCCCTGCCGCGCCCACCGCCCGCAGCCGGGCCAGCGCGTCCGGCCGCCCCACGACGTCCACGAGCACCATGTCGTACGGCTCCGCCGAGGGTGTCCCCTCCTCCAGTCCCGCCGGCGCGCACCCCGGCGGCAGATACAGCAGCCGCTTGCCGTCCGGCCCGGTCACGGCGTACCCCGTCCCCGGCGAGTCCATCGCCAGCGCCCGCACCCGATGCCCCGTCAGCAACGCCAACTCCCGCCCGTCCGGCACCCGCCCCGGCTGCGGCAGCCCGGCCGGCACCTCCACCGGCGGCCCGTCGTGCGGATGGGACAGCAGCACCTGCCGCACCCCGGCCAGCGACCGCCCCGCCCGTGCCGCCGCGAAGGCCGCGCCGGGCGTCAGGTCGAGCAGCAGCGCCCCGTCCACGAGCACGGCCGTGGCCGCGCGCGCGTCGCGACCGAGCGCGGCCGCGCAGGCCGCGCAGGGGCAGTCGGGGCGGGGCAGGCCCGCGGGGGCGCCGGTGCCGAGCAGAGTGAGTTCCACGATCCGATTTTCTCCGGTCGCCGCCCGTGGTGCGCGTCCGGGACGCCCCGGCCGTCGCGGCGACCGCTCCTGCGGCGTGGCCGGGACGCCATGGGGGCGGGCCACTGCCGGTCCCGTGCGCCCGGGACGTCCTGCGGGCGCGGCACCGTGGCCGCGCGTGCCGCGGCCACACCGCGCGCGGTTGTCACCGCCACGGTGCCGCCGCTCACCCGCGGTCTGATGACGGCTCACCCGCCCGAGCGCATAGGCTCTGGGCGGGTGCCGGGTCCTGCTCCGGCGCCGGCTCTGCAGGCCCTGACAGCTGGGAGGCGTACATGGCGGCATGGACGTGGCGGTTCGAGAAGGCCGACGGGACGGAGGTCCAGCCGGCGGTGCAGCCCGACGAGTTCACCACGCAGGGCGACGCCGAGTCCTGGGTGGGGGAGCACTGGAAGGACCTGCTCGAAGGAGGCGCCGACCAGGTGCGGCTGTACGAGGACACCACCGAGATCTACGGGCCGATGAGCCTGCACGCGGAACAGGCCTGACGGGCCGGGGCGGCCCGCGCGGCCGCCCCTGCCACCGCCTGCTACTGCTCGCCCAGCGTCACGTCGACGGTCCGCTGCCCGCCGTCCCGGGTGAAGGTCACCGTCGTCCGCTCGCCCGGCCGCAGCACGGCCAGCGCCTCGGCGAGCGAGGTGATGCTCGTGACGTCCGTGTCACCCAACTCGGTGATGACGTCCCCGGGCCGGATGCCGGCCTCGGCCGCCGCCTCGCCGGCCCGCACCTCGACGACGGCCACCCCGGCCGACCGGTAGTCGTCGTCGACGACGGTGCGGCCCGTGATGCCGAGCGCCGCCCGGCCCGAGTCGGTGACCCGCCCGTCGCGGACGATCTGATCGGCGATCGCCCGCACCGTCGAGGCCGGGATCGCGAACCCGATGCCGGGCGCCGCGCCCTCCCCGAGGCTCGGGTCGGTCGCGGCGAGCGACGGGATGCCGACGACCTGCCCGTCGAGGTTCACCAGGGCGCCCCCGCTGTTGCCGGGGTTGATGGCCGCCGAGGTCTGCACCATGTTGGCGATCGTCGCGCCCGAAACGCCGCCCTCGGCGGGCCCCGTGACGGTCCGTCCGGTCGCCGACACGATCCCCTGGGTCACGCTGGACGACAGCCCCAGCGGCGAGCCCATGGCCAGCACGATCTGCCCGACCTCGACCTTCGCCGAATCCGCGAACGCCGCCGGCCGCAGCCCCCGCGGCGGCCGGTCCAGCTTCACCACGGCCAGGTCCTGCTCGGGATAGGAGGAGACGAGCCGCGCCGCGAGCTCGTCCTCGCTGTTGGCGGTGGTCACCCGGAACGTCCGCTGCTCACCGACGACGTGCGCGTTGGTGACGACGTGCCCCTTGTCGTCGTACACCACCCCGGAGCCCAGCTCGCTGCGGCCCTGGATCTGCACGA
The DNA here is from genome assembly GCF_043204795.1 of Streptomyces sp. NPDC047706. Taxonomy (NCBI): domain Bacteria; kingdom Bacillati; phylum Actinomycetota; class Actinomycetes; order Kitasatosporales; family Streptomycetaceae; genus Streptomyces; species Streptomyces sp. NPDC047706. The sequence goes on from NZ_JBIDCW010000010.1 coordinate 29,233, forward strand.
CCGACGGCAGGACGTCCTTGATCACCTTCTGGTAGTCGCTCTGCAGGTCGTTCGGCGTCCTCGGCGCGACGGCCCGCGCGGTCGTGCTCTGCGCCGGCGGCGCCGCTCCGCCCGCGGTGCAGCCGGTGACGACGAGGAGGCAGCACGACAGGCCCGCGGCACGGCGCGACGCCCGGACGGGGTGAGCTTCCATGTCCCGAGTCTGGCGTCCCGGCCGCGGCCGGGGCCCACGCTGTACGCCCGAACGGGGTCAGCCGCGCACCCCGCACAGATGCAGCAGCGCCGCGACCCCGCGGTACGGGTCCGTCCGCCCGGCCCGTTCCTCCACCGCCAGCAGCGTCTCGACGTCGGCCGGTGCCCCGTCCGCCGCGGTGTCGGTGAAGACCCGCACCCCGTACCAGGCGTGCAGCGGTGCCCCGATGCCGGCGAGCGTGGCCGTCAGCGTGCCCAGCCGGTCCGCCCGGACGTCAAGGCCCAGCCGGTTGCGGTACGCCGTGGTGTCGAAGGCGGCGAGCGCCGTGCCCCAGTCGCCGGACAGCCCCGGCCGGACGGCCAGCGCGTCCCCGTTGCGCACCAGCAGCGACAGCAGCCCGCCCGGCGCGAGCATCCGCGCCAGCCCGGCCAGCAGCGGGTCCGGGTCGTCGACGTACATGAGCACGCCATGACAGAGCACGAGGTCGAAGCTGCCGGGCAGGAAGTGGACGCCGGTGTCCCGGCCGTCCCCCTCGATGAGCCGCACCCGCTCCCGGATCCCCTCCGGCTCCTCACCCAGCGCCGAGCGCGCCGTGGCGAGCATGGTGGCGTCCTTCTCTATGCCGGTCACCTGGTGCCCGGCACGGGCCAGCCGCAGCGCCTGCGTCCCCCGGCCCATCCCCACGTCGAGCACGCGCAGCCGCTGTCCGACCGGGAACCGCCCGGCTATCTGCTCGTCGAGCTGCCGGGCCACCAGCTCCTGCCGTACGGCATCACGCAGCCCACCGGGCCCGCTGTGCCGGGCGTTGTCCGCACCCCCAGGGAAAGCCGTCGCGCTCAGGGCCGCTCTCCGCGCTTGACCTGCGGCTTGGGCAGCCGGAGTCGGCGCATCTGGAGGGAGCGCATCAGCGCGTAGGCGACCGCGCCGCGCTTGTTCTCGTCGGGGAAGCGCTCGGCGAGCCGCTGCTTCAGCCGGTACCCGGTGACGATCGAGTCCAGGACGATCAGCACGATGACCACCAGCCACAGCAGCAGCGCGATGCTCTGCAGCGCCGGCACCCGCACCATGCTCAGCACGAGGATGACCACGGCCATCGGCAGGAAGTACTCCGCGATGTTGAACCGCGAGTCGACGAAATCGCGGGCGAACCGGCGCACCGGACCCTTGTCACGCGCCGGCAGGTACCGCTCGTCGCCGCCGGCCAGCGCCTTGCGCTGCCGCTCCATGGCGGCACGGCGCTCCTCGCGCTGCCGCCTGGCGGCCTCCTTGCGCGTCGTCGGCGTGTTGGCGACGCTGCGGCGCTGGGACTGCGCGGCACTGCGCTTGGGCGTCGGCCGGCCCTTCGGGGCCTGCGGGTCACGGGTCTGCTGGGAGTCGGTCACCTGGGCCTGGTCGGCGACGGCGGCCTTCTCGTCTTTGGCGCGGCTACGGAACACAAAACCCAAGGGTACGGGGTCGAGGGGCATGGACCCCGGCCCCGCGGGGAACGATCCGGCAACACCAGTCGTCTGTAAGGGGACAGACGGGACGATGCGCACACTCCCGGGCCCCCCGGATCTCCCGGGGCATACCCGGGAACCACCTACTCCCTACGCCGGAGCGGGAGCGCACTCACTCGTCCTTGGGGATGAGCGCATCCGTCCCCGAACAGTGCGGTAATGGATGCAGGGCCCGTACTGTGGGTTCTGTCGCAGAGCTGGAGCCGGAGTCCGTCAGAAGGGGGCGCGCGAAGCCCATGAGCGGTGTCATGAAGCGTATGGGGATGATCTTCCGCGCGAAGGCGACCAAGGCCCTTGACCGGGCCGAGGACCCGCGCGAGACCCTCGACTACTCGTACCAGAAGCAGCTGGAGCTGCTCCAGAAGGTCCGCCGCGGCGTCGCGGACGTGGCCACCTCGCGCAAGCGCCTGGAACTCCAGCTGAACCAGCTGCAGAACCAGTCGACCAAGCTGGAGGACCAGGGCCGCAAGGCGCTCGCGCTGGGCCGTGAGGACCTGGCCCGCGAGGCGCTCTCCCGCCGGGCCGCCCTCCAGCAGCAGGTCACGGATCTGGAGACCCAGCACGCGACGCTCCAGGGCGAGGAGGAGAAGCTCACCCTGGCCGCCCAGCGGCTCCAGGCCAAGGTCGACGCCTTCCGCACCAAGAAGGAGACGATCAAGGCGACGTACACCGCGGCCCAGGCCCAGACCCGCATCGGGGAGGCCTTCACCGGCATCTCCGAGGAGATGGGCGACGTCGGCCTGGCCATCCAGCGTGCCGAGGACAAGACGGCCCAGCTCCAGGCCCGGGCCGGCGCGATCGACGAACTGCTGGCCTCCGGCGCGCTCGACGACCCCACAGGCATGGCGAAGGACGACATCCAGGCCGAGCTGGACCGCCTCTCCGGTGGTACGGATGTGGAGCTGGAACTGCAGCGCATGAAGGCGGAGCTGGCCGGGGGTACCTCCCAGGCCATCGGCACTGAAGGAGGCTCCGGTGGCCAGCAGGCCATCGAGGGCGGCAAGGACCAGGCCGGCGCACAGCAGCAGCCGCAGGACACCCCGCGCTTCGACAAGCAGTAGTCACTCACCGGAGGGCGACATGATCGTACGGATCATGGGGGAGGGCCAGGTGAGGCTGGCCGACAACCACCTCACCGAGCTGAACAAGCTGGACGACGAACTCCTGGCGGAGATGGAGAACGGGGACGGCCCCGGCTTCCGCCGTACCCTCCAGGCCCTGCTCACCACGGTCCGTGAACTGGGCGAGCCCCTCCCGGACGACTCCCTCGAACCCTCGGAACTGATCCTCCCCTCCTCCGACGCGACCCTGGAGGAGGTCCGCGACATGCTCACCGACGACGGCCTCATCCCCGGGGGCTGACGAACAGCGCGGGCCGGCCGGCGGCAGCACGGTCGGCCCCCGTTCCCAGCCCCGCGGGGTACCCGTACCGTTGACAGCCGTGAGCACCCTCGAAAGCGCCCGGCGTCGTCTGAAGGCGCATCCCGCGGCGCTGGACGCGGCGCTCGCCGCCGGCGTCCTGACCTGCATGGTGGCCGGCTCCTTCGTGGACCCGCGCGACAAGCACGGCGTCGACTGGGTGCTGCGCACCCCGGAGACACTCAGCCTCGTCCTGATGGTGCTCGCCGCCGGCGCCCTGGTGTTCCGCCGCCGGGCGCCGCTGCGGATCCTCGGCCTGACCGGCACCTTCTCCGTCGTCGAGTTCGTCACCGGTGACCCCAGGGCCCCGGTCGCCATGGCCGCCGTGGTCGCCCTCTACACCGTCGCCGCCACCACCGACCGCTCGACCACCTGGCGCGTCGGCCTGCTCACCATGACCGTGCTGACCGGTGCCGCCATGCTGGCGGGCCCGCTGCCCTGGTACGCCCAGGAGAACCTGGCCGTCTTCGCCTGGACCGGTATGGCCGCGGCCGGCGGCGACGCGGTCCGCAGCCGCCGGGACTTCGTGCAGGCCATCCGCGAGCGCGCCGAGAAGGCCGAGCGCACCCGCGAGGAGGAGGCGCGCCGCCGGGTCGCCGAGGAACGGCTGCGCATCGCCCGCGATCTGCACGACGTGGTCGCCCACCACATCGCGCTGGTCAACGTGCAGGCCGGAGTCGCCGCGCACGTCATGGACAAGCGGCCCGACCGGGCCAAGGAGGCCCTCGCGCACGTCCGCGAGGCCAGCCGCTCCGCGCTCAACGAGCTGCGCGCCACCGTCGGCCTGCTGCGCCAGTCCGACGACCCCGAGGCCCCGACCGAGCCCGCCCCCGGCCTGGACCGCCTCGACGAACTCGTCGGCACCTTCCGCAGCGCCGGCCTGCACGTCGAGGTCGCCCGCACCGACAGCGGCACCAGCCTCCCCGCCGCCGTCGACCTGGCCGCGTACCGGGTCATCCAGGAAGCACTCACCAACGTCCAGAAGCACGCGGGTACGGCGGCCAGGGCCGAGGTCAGCGTCGTCCGCGTGGGCCCCAGCATCGAGATCACGGTCCTCGACAACGGCTCCGGCGAGGACGACGGCCCGGTCCCGGGCGGCGGCCACGGACTGCTCGGCATGCGTGAACGCGTCACCGCCCTGCGCGGCACCCTCACCACCGGTCCCCGCTACGGCGGCGGCTTCCGCGTGCATGCGATCCTGCCGGTCAAGTCCCGCACCGCCTCAGCGAAGGACCCCGTATGACGATCCGTGTCCTGCTCGCCGACGACCAGGCGCTGCTGCGCAGCGCCTTCCGGGTGCTCGTCGACTCCGAGCCCGACATGGAGGTGGTCGGCGAGGCCTCCGACGGGGCGGAGGCGGTGCTGCTGGCGAGGGAGCGGCGGGCCGACGTCGTCCTGATGGACATCCGGATGCCGGGCACCGACGGGCTCGCCGCCACCCGGATGATCAGCTCCGATCCCGGCCTCGCCCACGTCCGGATCGTCATCCTGACCACCTTCGAGGTCGACGACTACGTGGTGCAGTCGCTGCGCGCGGGCGCCTCCGGCTTCCTCGGCAAGGGATCCGAGCCGGAGGAGCTGCTCACCGCGATCCGCGTCGCGGCCGGCGGTGAGGCGCTGCTCTCCCCGGCCGCCACCAAGGGCCTGATCGCCCGTTTCCTCGCCCAGGGCGGCGACGGCCACGACCCCGAGCGCGAACTCGCCCGCGCCGAGCGCCTCGACGCGCTGACCGGGCGCGAGCGCGAGGTGCTGGTACAGGTCGCGGGCGGCCACTCCAACGACGAGATCGCCGAGCGCCTGGAGGTCAGCCCGCTGACGGTGAAGACCCACGTCAACCGGGCCATGGCCAAGCTGGGCGCCCGCGACCGGGCGCAGCTGGTGGTGATCGCGTACGAGTCGGGGCTGGTACGTCCGAGGGTGGACTGACCTCGCCCCGCCGTACTGCGGCCGGAGTAGGTGCCGCATAAGGAAATGGACCCAGGGGCGACGGATCGCCGGGGAGCGATGGCCCAGGGTGTAGGGACGGGCGCTCACCTGTGCCCGCCGCTCCTGCTCAGGCCACGGAAGAGAGACGCTGACCCATGTCCTGGCTGTCCAGATTCAGCCTCGCGCAACGGGCCCTGATAGGGCTGATGTCCGTCGTCGCGCTCGCCTTCGGTGCGATCGCGATCCCACAGCTCAAGCAGCAACTGCTGCCCACCATCGAACTGCCCATGGTGTCGGTGCTCGCGCCGTACCAGGGCGCGTCCCCGGACGTGGTCGAGAAGCAGGTCGTCGAGCCCATCGAGGACAACCTCGAAGCCGTCGACGGCATCACAGGCGTCACCTCCACTGCGAGCGAGGGCAACGCCGTGATCATGGCGTCCTTCGACTACGGCAACAACACCGAACAGCTCGTCGCCGACGTCCAGCAGGCCGTCAACCGGGCCCGCGTCCTGCTCCCGGACGACGTCGACCCGCAGGTCATCGCCGGCTCGACGGACGACATCCCGACCGTCGTCCTCGCCGTCACCTCCGGCGAGGACCAGCAGGCGCTGGCCGACCGGCTGGACCGGACCGTCGTCCCGGCCCTGGAGGACATCGACGGCGTCGGTCAGGTCACCGTCGACGGTGTGCGCGACCTCCAGGTCGCCGTCACCCCGGACGACCGCAAGCTGGCCCGGGCCGGCCTCACCGTCCAGAGCCTCGTCCAGGCCATCCGGGCGGGCGGCGCCACCGTCCCGGCCGGCTCCTTCGACGAGGACGGCGGCAACCGCACCGTGCAGGTCGGCGGCGCCCTCACCTCGCTGCGCCAGATCGAGAACCTGATGATCACCGGCGAGGGCGTCGACAAGCCCGTGCGTCTCGGCGCGGTCGCGGAGGTGACCGAGAAGCAGGCCAAGGCCGACTCCCTCACCCGCACCAACGGCAGGCCCAGCCTCGCCGTCTCCGTCACGATGGACCGCGACGGCAGCGCCGTCGCCATCTCCGACGCGGTCGAGGACAAGCTGCCCCAGATGCGCGCGGACCTCGGCTCCGGCGCCACCGTCACGGTCGTCAGCGACCAGGGCCCGGCGGTGTCCAAGTCCATCTCGGGCCTGACCACGGAGGGCGGGCTCGGCCTGCTCTTCGCGGTCCTGGTGATCCTCGTCTTCCTGGCGTCGATCCGCTCCACCCTGGTCACCGCGGTCAGCATCCCGCTCTCCGTCGTGCTGGCCCTGATCGTGCTGTGGACGCGGGACCTGTCCCTGAACATGCTCACGCTGGGCGCCCTGACCATCGCCATCGGCCGGGTCGTCGACGACTCGATCGTGGTCCTGGAGAACATCAAGCGGCATCTCGGCTACGGCGAGGAGCGCCAGTCGGCGATCCTGAACGCCGTCCGTGAGGTCGCCGGCGCGGTGACGTCCTCGACCCTCACCACGGTCGCGGTGTTCCTGCCGATCGGCCTGGTCGGCGGCATGGTGGGAGAGCTGTTCGGCTCGTTCTCGCTGACCGTCACCGCCGCCCTGCTGGCCTCGCTGCTGGTCTCGCTGACGGTCGTACCGGTCCTGTCGTACTGGTTCCTGCGCGCTCCCAAGGGCACCCCCGAGGACGCCGAGGAGGCGCGCCGCCAGGCGGAGGAGAAGGAGGCGAAGAGCAGGCTCCAGCGGTTCTACGTCCCCGTCCTGCGCTTCGCCACCCGGCGCCGCCTGACCAGCGTGGCCATCGCGGTCGTGGTGCTGATCGGCACCTTCGGCATGGCGCCGCTGCTGAAGACCAACTTCTTCGACCCGGGCGAGCAGGCGGTCCTCAGCGTCAAGCAGGAGCTGGAGCCCGGCACCAGCCTGGCCGCGACCGACGCCCAGGCGAAGAAGGTCGAGCAGCTGCTCGCCGGCACCGAGGGTGTCAAGGACTACCAGGTCACCGTCGGCTCCTCCGGCTTCATGGCCGCCTTCGGCGGCGGCACCGACACCAACCAGGCCTCGTACTCGGTGATGCTTCAGGACTCGGCGTCCTCCAAGGACGTCCAGGAGCGCATCGACGCCGGCCTGAAGAAGCTCGACGGCATCGGCACGACCACCGTCTCCGTCGGTGACGGCTTCGGCAGCCAGGACCTCAGCGTGGTCGTGAAGGCGGCCGACGCGGACGTGCTGCGCGAGGCCTCCGAGGAGGTCCGCAAGACGGTGGCGGGTCTGGACGACGTCACGGACGTCACCAGCGACCTGGCGCAGAGCGTGCCGCGCATCTCCGTGACGGCCAGGCCCTCGGCGGCGGCCGCGGGGTTCGACGACCAGACGCTGGGCGCGGCCGTGGCCCAGGCGGTGCGAGGCACCACGGCGGGCACGGCGACGCTGGACGACACCGAGCGGGACATCGTCATCACGTCCGAGAAGCCCGCCGACACCCTCGCCGAGCTGCGCGGGCTGCCGCTGGGCCCGGTGCGGCTGGGTGACATCGCGACCGTGAAGGAGGTGGACGGGCCGGTCTCCATGACCCGGATCGACGGTCAGCGCGCGGCGACCGTCACCGCCAGGCCCACCGGCGACAACACGGGCGCGATCAGCACCGAGCTGCAGAGGAAGCTCGACAAGCTGGACCTCCCGGAGGGCGCCACCGTCCAGATCGGCGGCGTCTCCGAGGACCAGGAAGAGGCCCAGGCGAACCTGATCCTGGCGATGCTGGCGGCCATCGCGATCGTCTTCATGCTGCTGGTCGCGACCTTCCGGTCGCTGGTCCAGCCGCTGATCCTGCTGGTCTCCATCCCGTTCGCCGCGACGGGCGCGATCGGCCTGCTGCTCGCGACCGACACCCCGATGGGCGTCCCCGCGATGATCGGCATGCTGATGCTGATCGGCATCGTGGTGACCAACGCCATCGTGCTGATCGACCTCATCAACCAGTACCGCAGGCAGGGTTACGGCGTCGTCGAGGCCGTGGTCGAGGGTGGCCGTCACCGGCTCCGCCCGATCCTGATGACCGCCCTGGCGACCATCTTCGCCCTGCTCCCGATGGCGCTGGGCATCACCGGCGAGGGCGGCTTCATAGCCCAGCCGCTGGCGGTGGTCGTGATCGGCGGTCTGATCACCTCGACCCTGCTGACCCTGCTGCTGGTCCCGACGCTCTACGCGATGCTGGAGCTGCGCAAGGAGCGCCGGGCGAGGAAGCGGGCGGCCAGGCGGCAGGCGAAGTCGCAGAGCCCGGTGGAGCCGAAGCCGGATCCGGAGCCGGCGCGGGTCTGACCGGATGACGAAGGGGGCCGCACCTGTCAGCTGTCAGGTGCGGCCCCCGTTCACGTCGGTGCGGCGCCGGAGGCTACGGCAGCGCCAGCATCCGCTCCAGCGCGAGCTTCGCGAACGCCTCGGTCTCCTTGTCGACCTCGATCCGGTTGACCAGGTTGCCCTCGGCCAGCGACTCCAGCGCCCACACCAGGTGCGGGAGGTCGATGCGGTTCATGGTCGAGCAGAAGCAGACCGTCTTGTCGAGGAAGACGATCTCCTTGCCCTCCGGCGCGAAACGGTTCGCCAGCCGGCGGACCAGGTTCAGCTCCGTGCCGATCGCCCACTTCGAGCCGGCCGGCGCGGCCTCCAGGGCCTTGATGATGTACTCGGTCGAGCCGACGTGGTCCGCGGCGGCCACCACCTCGTGCTTGCACTCGGGGTGCACCAGCACGTTCACGCCGGGGATGCGCTCGCGCACGTCGTTGACCGAGTCGAGGCTGAAACGGCCGTGCACCGAGCAGTGGCCGCGCCACAGGATCATCTTCGCGGCCCGCAGCTCGCCGGCGGTCAGGCCGCCGTTCGGCTTGTGCGGGTTGTAGACGACGCAGTCGTCCAGCGACATGCCCATGTCCCGCACCGCCGTGTTCCGGCCGAGGTGCTGGTCGGGCAGGAAGAGCACCTTCTCGCCCTGCTCGAACGCCCAGTCCAGGGCCCGCTTGGCGTTGGACGAGGTGCAGATGGTGCCGCCGTGCTTGCCGGTGAAGGCCTTGATGTCGGCGGAGGAGTTCATGTACGAAACGGGCACGACCTGCTCGGCCACCCCGGCCTCGGTCAGCACGTCCCAGCACTCGGCCACCTGCTCGGCCGTCGCCATGTCGGCCATCGAGCACCCGGCGGCCAGGTCCGGCAGCACGACCTTCTGGTCGTCGCCGGTCAGGATGTCCGCGGACTCGGCCATGAAGTGCACGCCGCAGAAGACGATGTACTCGGCCTCGGGGCGCGCGGCGGCGTCCCTGGCCAGCTTGAAGGAGTCGCCCGTGACGTCCGCGAACTGGATGACCTCGTCGCGCTGGTAGTGGTGGCCGAGCACGAAGACCTTGTCGCCCAGCTTCTCCTTGGCCGCGCGGGCGCGCGCCACCAGGTCCGGGTCGGACGGCGAGGGCAGGTCGCCGGGACACTCGACGCCGCGCTCGCTCCTCGGGTCGGCCTCACGGCCGAGCAGCAGCAGGGCGAGGGGCGTCGGCTGTACGTCGAGCTCCTGGGTCTGGGCGGTGGTCACGACACGCACCCTTTCTGTTCTGCGGCTCGTCGACCGGGGAAGCCGGACCGACGGGACATACGGGACATCTTTTCGACTTTTCGTCGGAATGACGCTATCTATCATAACCTCTTCATGTCAGTTTGACGATGGCCATAGCGTCGATGTGACGTGAATCCTGACACCTCCCTGTCGAATGCCGTTGCCCCACCGTCCACGGGCTGCTGTGCGTCCACGGGGGCATGTGCGAGCATGAGGAGGACGCCACGGAGAAAGACACGGGCCCGCCCCGGAATGAATCGGCGTCCCCGCCGGTTGCAACCGTCTGCAAGCAGTCTCCGTACAACCCGGGAGAGATGTAGATGTCCGTATCGGACGAGACCACCACCGTCACCGACGGCATCATCCTGACCGACGCCGCCGCGTCCAAGGTCAAGGCGCTGCTCGACCAGGAAGGCCGCGACGACCTCGCGCTGCGCGTCGCCGTCCAGCCCGGCGGCTGCTCCGGCCTGCGCTACCAGCTGTTCTTCGACGAGCGCTCGCTCGACGGAGACGTGGAGAAGGACTTCGGCGGGGTCAAGGTCGTCACCGACCGGATGAGCGCTCCGTACCTGGGCGGCGCCACCATCGACTTCGTGGACACCATCGAGAAGCAGGGCTTCACGATCGACAACCCGAACGCGACGGGTTCCTGCGCCTGCGGCGACTCCTTCAGCTGAGCGGCCGCGTCCCACGGCAGAAGTGAAGGCGGCGGCCCCCTGCGAGGGGGCCGCCGCCTTCATGCGCCGGGTCAGCGGGGCAGCCGCGCCCCCGGCTTCTCCAGCGGCACGGCCTTGCCGTCCGAGCCGACCACCTTCCGGTCGCCGAGCGGCTCCTCCAGCTGCACGGTCCGGTGGTGGACCTTGGCGATCAGAATGCAGACCTTGTCCTTCCAGGGCCTCTCCGTCACCGTCACGGTCACCTTCCCGGGCCCCTCGACCGCCTTCGCCTCGTAGTCGGCGCACACCCCGCCCGTGAAGCTCACGGTCAGCTCCCGGCCCTCGGCGGTGTAGCCCTCCACCCGGACGTCACGGGCCCTCGGCGCGTCCCCCGGCCCGGACGGCCGCGGACTGGGCCGACCCTGCGGCGGCGCCGAGCCCAGGTACTCCGGGTCGATCGCCGGATACGTCACCGTGAAGCTGTCCCGCGCCCCCGGCGCCCGCACCTCGAACAGCCAGGACGGCACCAGTGCCGGCCGCGCGCCCACGGAGTGCGAGGCCAGCCCGAACACCGCGTCCTCCACGGCGATCCGCTCCCGCCGCGGAGCACCGGGCACCTCCTCGCAGGGCGCCGCCGGCCGCTCACCCTCCAGCGGTACGGGACTGGCGCAGCCGCCGACCACGCCCCGCGGGGCGGGTCCCTGCGCGGCGTTCATCAGCTCCAGGGTCCGCTCCGCGCTCAGCACCGGGTACGTCGCCCCCTCCCGCGGCGCCGTCAACTGGCCGCTCGCGGCCACCACGTCGCCCTGGGCGCCGACCGTGACGCCCGTCGGCCATCCGTACGTCGGCAGCCCGCCGACCACCGGATCGGCGTTCACCACCCGCTGGGCACCCATGACCTGACCGGCGTCCACCTTCGCGGAGTCCTGGCCGGCCGCCTTCAGGATCGGCGCGGCCGCCTCCCGCGCAGCCGCCTCGCTCACCGGGACGGCGGAGGCGGAGGAGGGGTTCTTGGCGCACGTCGTGGTGCCCCGGCAGTCGTCCGTGCCGGGAGCGTGGCGGTGGAAGGTCCAGGTGCCGGGCGCCTGCCGGTTCACCTGAAGGGCCGGGCCCTGGCCGTCGCGGCCCCCGATCCGCCAGGCCTCTCCCTCGGCGACCGGCGTCCCGTCGAGGCCGAGCGCTCCGGCGAGCCTCGCCACGTCCTCCTTGCCGACCTCGCCCTTCGGCCAGTGCACGGCAGCCGTACCGGGGCCTTCGGGTAGGCTCCCGGCGGCCTGGTAGACGACGCCGTCGGGATCGGGTTCGCCGGGGGCGATGCCCGGGGCGGCGGAGGAGTAGCCGTCGAGGGCGAGCGGCGGGGGAGTGCCGTCACCCGCGGGGGCGCCGGAGCCCGCGCCGCCGCCGGAGCCGCCGCCGGCCGACGCGGCGAGGTGGGCGCCGCCGCCTCCGGCCAGCAGTACGGCGGCGGCGACGGAGGCGACGACGGCCGGGAAGCGGCGCCTGGCGGGCCGGTGGGCGTCGTGATCCCCGCCGGCGTGCTCCTCCTGCAGGGCGGGGACCTGTGTGTCCTGCGGGGCCGGCGCGTCCGGGGCCTGCGTGCCCTGCGAAGGCTCCGGGGAGGTTCCGCCGTCCTGCGTGTCCTCGTTCGGCTCGGCGGCGCCGGTCCCGCCCGCGACGTCGTCGTCGCCGTTGTCGGGTCGCTCGGTGTTCACCGCATCGCTCCTTCGGCTGCACAGCTCACGCTGAGAGGTCGTATCGCGTATCCCCTTCACGGGGGACAGCGATGGGACGCAGCGGGGGAGCGCGCGGTTCCCGGAGAGGGGCGCTCAGTCGCCGTAGTCGGACATCGCGTCCAGCAGCCGGGCCGACTTCGGCGGCACGGTCACGCCGTGGATCAGCGACGGCGGGACCGGGCGGGCGACGTGCCGGTCGGGCGCCGACCAGTGCGGCACCATCCGGGCGCAGTCGCCGCGCAGCGAGGCCAGGTCACCCTCCAGGTCGACGGGGGTGGGAGCCGGGGCGTCGAGTTTCGTCATAGCGGCACCGTAGGCACGTCGAGGCAGGCGAAGAAAGATCTACTATCGGGTAGTTTTCGCCGCTTCGAAGCCGCGCGTCCCCCTTCCGGACCGTACTTCGCGCCCATCCGGCCATCCGCTTCAACGGCGCCACCGCAACCGGGTAGCGTGAATCGTCAACCCCCTCCACCCGGGAGATTCCACGCCGTGCGCATCGCAGTCACCGGCTCCATCGCCACCGACCACCTCATGACCTTCCCCGGCCGTTTCGCCGACCAGTTCGTCGCGGACCAGCTGCACACGGTCTCGCTGTCGTTCCTGGTCGACAAGCTCGATGTCCGCCGGGGTGGCGTGGGCGCCAACATCGCCTTCGGCATGGGCCAGCTCGGCACCCGGCCGATCCTGGTCGGCGCCGCGGGCGCCGACTTCGACGACTACCGTGCCTGGCTGGACCGGCACGGCGTCGACACCACCTCCGTGCGCATCTCCGAGACCCTGCACACGGCCCGCTTCGTGTGCACCACGGACGCCGACCACAACCAGATCGGCTCGTTCTACACCGGCGCCATGAGCGAGGCCCGCCTGATCGAGCTGAAGACCGTCGCCGACCGGGTCGGCGGTCTCGACCTCGTGCTGATCGGCGCCGACGACCCCGAGGCGATGCTCCGGCACACCGAGGAGTGCCGCTCCCGGGACATCCCCTTCGCCGCCGACTTCTCCCAGCAGATCGCCCGCATGAACGGCGAGGAGATCCGGATCCTGCTGGACGGGGCGGCGTACCTCTTCTCCAACGAGTACGAGAAGGGCCTCATCGAGTCGAAGACCGGCTGGAGCGACGAGGAGATCCTCGGCAAGGTCGGCCACCGCGTCACCACCCTCGGCGCCCGGGGCGTCCGCGTCGAGCGGGCCGGCGAGGACCCGATCGAGGTCGGCTGCCCGGAGGAGGAGCGCAAGCTCGAGCCCACCGGCGTCGGCGACGCCTTCCGCGCCGGATTCCTCTCCGGCCTGGTCTGGGGCGTCGGCCTGGAGCGCGCCGCGCAGGTCGGCTGCATGCTGGCCACGCTCGTCATCGAGACGGTCGGCACCCAGGAGTACGCCCTGCGCCGCGCCCACTTCATGGACCGCTTCACCAAGGCGTACGGCCATGACGCGGCCGACGAGGTCCGCGCGCACCTGAGCTGACTACACCTGCCGGCGGACCACATAGGCCGTTGCACGGTCCGCCGGCTCCTCGCCCAGGTACTCCTGGCCCCGCATCGCGCACCACGCGGGGATGTCCAGCCGGGCAGCCTCGTCGTCCGCGAGGACCCGGACCGTGCCGCCCACCGGCACGTCCCCGATGACCTTGGCCAGCTCGATCACCGGGATGGGGCACAGCTTGCCCACCGCGTCCACGACGAGCGCGTCGTCCTCCACGACCGTGCTGGGCGCAGGCGCCCCGAGCTTCTCCCGGACCGCCGCGACCGCCCCCGGCAGCACCTGGAGGAACCGGTCGACGTCGGCCTCCGGCGCCCCGAGGGGCAGCGACACCCGCACGTTCCCCTCGCTCAGCACCCCCATCGCCTTGAGCACATGGCTCGGCGTCAGCGTGCTGCTCGTGCAGGACGACCCGGACGAGACGGAGAAACCGGCGCGGTCCAACTCGTGCAGCAGGGTCTCCCCGTCGACATAGAGACACGAGAAGGTGACGATCCCCGGCAGCCGCCGCTCCGGGTCGCCCACCACCTCGACGTCCCCCAGCAGTTCCGGAACCCGCGTCCGGATCCGCTCCGTCAGCTCCCGCAGCCGTACGGCCTCCTGGGCCGCCTCGGTCCGCACGGCCCGCAGCGAGGCCGCCGCCGCGACGACCGCCGGGATGTTCTCGAACCCGGCGGCCCGCCCCGACTCCCGTTCGTCCGCGGGCCCTTGGGGCGCGAACCGCACCCCCTTGCGCACCGCCAGCAGCCCCACCCCCGACGGCCCGCCCCACTTGTGGGCACTGGCCGTCAGCAGCGACCAGTCGCCCGCGACCGGTCCCCACGCCAGTGACTGCGCCGCGTCCACCAGCAGCGGCACCCCGGCCTCCCGGCACACCGACGCCACCTCGGCCACCGGCTGCACGCTCCCCACCTCGTGGTTGGCGGACTGCAGACACGCCAGCGCGGTGTCGGGCCGCAGCGCCTCGGCGTACCCCCGGGCACGCACCGCGCCCTGCCGGTCCACCGCCACGTGCGTGGCCGTACCGCCCTCCCGCTCGTGCACCTCCGCCGCATGGAGCACCGAGGAGTGTTCGACCGCTGACACGATCAGGTGACGCCCGGCGCGCCGACGTCCGGCCAGGGCACCCGCGATCCCCGTGTGCACGGCGCGCGTTCCGGAGGAGGTGAACACGAGCTCGTCCGGTCGGCACCCCACCGCCTCCGCGGCGGCCTCCCGGGCGGCGTCCAGCAGCATCCGCGCCCGCCGCCCCTCCCGGTACAGCCGCGCGGGGTCGGCCCACCCCTCGTCGAGGGCGGCCAGCAGCGCCTGCCGTGCGACGGGGTGGAGCGGAGCTGAGGAGGCGGCGTCGAAGTAGGACATACGTCAACGCTAAGCGCCCTGAAGGGGCGCGGGGAACCGGCGACGGCCCCCACTCGCCCAAGAACCCGCTGGTCCGGGTCGTCACGCGCCGCGAACCCACCGTCAGAACCAGCCCAGAGCCGGGCAACCGACCCCTTCGGCTGACCCGGCGGCGCGTTCGGGCACCCTCCCCGCGAACCCCCGGAGGGCGTCGGCTAGGGTTTGGTCCGCATAAACATCCAAACCCCTGCCCGACGCAGGGCGGCGACCGACCAGCGAGAAGGCCGCAGCCGCCGCGCGGGCGAGACTCTCGGGAAGGCGCTACGTGAGTCCCAACGGCTCCGACCTCCCCCGCAGCCCGGAAGGCGCGGGTGGTACCCCCACGCCGCGGCGCCCGATGCGGCGGAAGCTGCTGCAGGCACTGACCGCGGGCCTGGTCCTGGCGACCGCCACCGGTTGCACATGGGAGGACTTCCCCCGCCTCGGTATGCCCACCCCCACCACGGAAGAGGCGCCGATCGTCCTCTCCCTGTGGCAGGGCTCCTGGGCTGCCGCGCTCGCCGTCGGCGTGCTGGTGTGGGGCCTCATCCTGTGGAGTGCGATCTTCCACCGGCGCAGCCGCACCAAGGTGGAGATTCCTCCGCAGACCCGGTACAACGTTCCGATCGAGGCGCTGTACACGGTGGTCCCGATCATCATCGTCTCGGTCCTCTTCTACTTCACGGCGCGCGACGAGACAAAGCTCCTCGACATGTCGAAGAAGCCCGACGTCACGGTCAACGTGGTCGGCTTCCAGTGGAGCTGGTGCTTCAACTACGTCGAGGACGTCGAAGGTTCCACGGGCAACGCCAGGACGGCACCCGCGCTGGACGCCATTCCGAAGCGGTACAAGGACGAGTTCCCGGCGGACGCCGGCGGGGTCTACGCCTGCGGTACGCCGGGTGAGCGGAACCCGCAGACGGGTAACCCGGGCCCCACCCTCTGGCTTCCGGAGGGCAAGACGGTCCGTTTCGTGCTCACGTCGCGTGACGTCATCCACTCCTTCTGGGTGGTGCCGTTCCTGATGAAGCAGGACGTCATCCCCGGCCACACCAACGCCTTCCAGGTGACCCCCAACAGGCAGGGCACCTTCCTGGGCAAGTGCGCCGAGCTGTGCGGCGTCGACCACTCCCGGATGCTGTTCAACGTGAAGGTCGTCTCTCCGGAGCGCTACGAGCAGCACCTCAAGGACCTCGCCAAGAAGGGGCAGACCGGTTACGTTCCCGCGGGCATCGAGCAGACGCCTCACGAGAAGAACCGGGAGACGAACCAACTGTGAGCATCCTCAACGAACCCGCGGGTGCCGCCGAGGCCGGCTCGTACGAGAACGAGCTGCCGGTGCGGCGCAAGCAGCCCGGCAACGCCGTGGTGAAGTGGCTGACGACCACCGACCACAAGACGATCGGCACGCTGTACCTGGTCACGTCGTTCGCGTTCTTCTGCATCGGCGGTGTGATGGCGCTCCTCATGCGCGCCGAGCTCGCCCGCCCGGGTACGCAGATCATGTCGAACGAGCAGTTCAACCAGGCGTTCACGATGCACGGCACGATCATGCTGCTGATGTTCGCGACGCCGCTGTTCGCCGGCTTCGCGAACTGGATCATGCCGCTGCAGATCGGCGCCCCGGACGTGGCGTTCCCGCGGCTGAACATGTTCGCCTACTGGCTCTACCTGTTCGGCTCGCTGATCGCGGTGGGCGGCTTCCTCACCCCCAACGGCGCGGCGAGCTTCGGCTGGTTCGCCTACTCCCCGCTGTCGGACGCGGTCCGCTCGCCCGGCATCGGCTCCGACATGTGGATCATGGGCCTGGCCTTGTCCGGCTTCGGCACCATCCTCGGCTCGGTCAACTTCATCACCACGATCATCTGCATGCGCGCCCCCGGCATGACGATGTTCCGCATGCCGATCTTCACCTGGAACGTGCTGCTGACCGGTGTCCTGGTCCTGCTCGCCTTCCCGGTCCTGGCGGCGGCCCTGTTCGCGCTGGAGGCGGACCGCAAGTTCGGCGCGCACATCTTCGACGCGTCCAACGGCGGAGCACTGCTGTGGCAGCACCTCTTCTGGTTCTTCGGGCACCCGGAGGTGTACATCATCGCGCTGCCGTTCTTCGGCATCATCAGTGAGGTCATCCCGGTCTTCTCCCGCAAGCCGATGTTCGGCTACTCGGGTCTGATCGCGGCGACCATCGCGATCGCGGGTCTGTCCGTGACGGTGTGGGCCCACCACATGTACGTCACCGGCGGTGTGCTGCTGCCGTTCTTCGCCTTCATGACGTTCCTCATCGCGGTGCCGACCGGTGTGAAGTTCTTCAACTGGCTCGGCACGATGTGGAAGGGCTCGCTGTCCTTCGAGACACCGATGCTCTGGGCGACCGGCTTCCTGATCACCTTCACCTTCGGTGGTCTGACCGGCGTCATCCTGGCCTCGCCGCCGTTGGACTTCCACGTCTCCGACTCGTACTTCGTGGTGGCGCACTTCCACTACGTCGTCTTCGGCACGGTCGTCTTCGCGATGTTCTCCGGCTTCCACTTCTGGTGGCCGAAGTGGACCGGCAAGATGCTCGACGAGCGGCTGGGCAAGATCACCTTCTGGACGCTGTTCATCGGCTTCCACGGCACCTTCCTGGTCCAGCACTGGCTGGGCGCCGAGGGCATGCCGCGCCGGTACGCCGACTACCTGGCGGCCGACGGCTTCACCGGCCTGAACATGGTCTCGACGATCAGCTCCTTCGTGCTGGGCCTGTCGATGCTCCCGTTCCTCTACAACGTGTGGAAGACGGCGAAGTACGGCAAGCCGGTCGGCGTCGACGACCCCTGGGGCTACGGCCGCTCCCTGGAGTGGGCGACGTCCTGCCCGCCGCCGCGGCACAACTTCCTCACCCTGCCGCGGATCCGCAGCGAATCCCCGGCGTTCGACCTGCACCACCCCGACATCGCCGCGCTCGAGGAGCTCGGTCACGGCGGGCACGGTGCCAGCGCCCTGGCGGGTAGCAAGGAGGCCGGCAAGTGAAGATCCAGGGCAAGATGTTCATCTGGCTGAGCGTCTTCATCCTCGCCATGGCGATCGTCTATGGCTTGTGGTCGAAGGAGCCGGCCGGTACCACCGCCCTCTTCCTGGCCTTCGGCCTGGCCATCATGATCGGCTTCTACCTGGGCTTCACCGCCAAGCGGGTCGACACCGGCGCCCAGGACAACAAGGAGGCCGACGTCGCGGACGACGCGGGTGAGCTGGGCTTCTTCAGCCCGCACAGCTGGCAGCCGCTGTCCCTCGGCATCGGTGGCGCACTCGCCTTCCTGGGTGTCGCGGTCGGCTGGTGGCTGCTGTACTTCTCCGTCCCGCTGATCCTGATCGGCCTCTGGGGCTGGGTCTTCGAGTACTACCGCGGTGAGAACCGCACCCAGTAGACGACGCCCGGCGCTCCAGGAGCCCGGACTCTCCGCCAAGGAGGGTCCGGGCTCCTTCGATTTCGGTGTTTCACACCAACCGAGTAACTCGTACGGATGACTCACCGCGCCGAGGTTGACGAATCTTCCTAGCGTGAGGGCATGAGCCACTCCTCGCGCACCCGCATGGTCGCCGGTTGCACGCTGGTGGTGATCGCCCTCGGCGCGGGCGTCACCGCCTGCAGCAGCGACGGCAACCCGCTGTCCGCCACCCCGTACGACGCGGCGGAGCAGATCTCCTTCAACGGCCCCACCAAGGCCGGGAAGAAGGCCGACCCGGACAAGCCCCTGGAGATCACCGCAGAGGGCTCTGACGGCCGGATCACGGACGTCACGGCCACGGACGCCGACGGGCGGCACGTCGCGGGTGAGCTCTCCGCGGACGGCACCCGCTGGCACAGCACCTCGGCGCTGGCCGCCGACGCCCACTACACGGTCCGGGTGAGCACCGAGGACGAGGACGGGGCGCCCGGCCGGCGGGTCGTCACCTTCGACACCGGCAAGCCCCGCACCCAGAAGCGACTGAACGTCACCTTCGGCCCCGAGGCGGGCAAGTACGGCGTGGGCCAGCCCATCACCGCCGACCTGAGCCAGCCGGTCAAGGACAAGGCGCAGCGCGCGATCGTCGAACGCGGCCTGAAGGTGGCCTCCAGCCCCGTCGTGGAGGGTTCCTGGCACTGGGTCGACGACAAGAAGCTCCACTACCGGCCCAAGGAGTACTGGCCCGTCAACGCCACCGTCCAGGTGCGCAGCAACCTCGACGGCATCAAGATCAGCGACCGCCTGTGGGGCGGCACCGCGAAACCCCTGAAGATCACCACGGGTGACCGGATCGTCGCCGTCGCGGACGGCGCCAGCCACTACATGACCGTCTACAAGAACGACAAGGAGATCAACTCCATCCCGATCACCATGGGCAAGCCCGGCTTCGAGACCCGTAACGGGGTCAAGGTGGTCATCGGCAAGGAGTACTTCGTACGCATGCGCGGCACCACGGTCGGCATCGCCGCGGGCACCTCGGAGTCGTACGACCTGCCCGTCTACTACGCCACCCGGGTGACCTGGAGCGGCGAGTACGTGCACGCCGCCCCCTGGTCCGTCGGCGACCAGGGCTCCGCCAACGTCAGCCACGGCTGCGTCGGGATGAACACCAGCAACGCCGCCTGGTTCTACGAGACCGTCCGCCCCGGCGACGTCGTCAAGGTCGTCAACTCCTACGGCAGCACGATGGAACCCTTCGGCAACGGCTTCGGCGACTGGAACGTCGAGTGGGCGAACTGGCGCAAGGGCAGCGCCCTGGTCACGGGCAGCCCCGAGGGGCCCGCGGAGACGGAGCGGGTGCGGCTTCGGCCCCAGACGGTCTGACGGCCGGCAGGTGACGCCCCCGCGATCAGCCCCTCAGGTGCTCGCAAGCCTCTTCTGGCGCAGCAGGGAGGCCAGGGCGGTCGCGAACTCCACCGGCTCAACCGGCAGCGTCACCGCCGCGTCGGCCCGGCTCCAGGTGGCCAGCCACGCGTCCTGCGGCCGCCCGATGAGCAACAGCACAGGAGGACAGTCGAACACCTCGTCCTTGATCTGCCGGCAGACGCCCATACCCCCCATGGGCACGGCCTCACCGTCCAGGACGCAGACGTCGATCCCGCCCTTGTCCAGTTCCCTGAGGACGGCGCCGGGGGTGGCACACTCCACGTACTCCACCACCGGCACGTCCGGCGCGGGCCGCTTCCCGGCGGCCAGCCGCACCTGGGCGCGGGTGTGGGAGTTGTCGCTGTAGACCAGCACCGTGGCGGTCGGCTGCATGCTTCCTCCGAGACGTCGGCGTCGTACGCAAAGGCCGGGACGGAACGGCCCGATGCGGCGGATGCTACTCCCTTCAACACCTCGTCAACACCGGTTCGGGCACGCCTTCCCTGGGCCATCCGGGCAGTACACACGCTGCGGACACTCCGAACGGCACCCCCCGGAGTGAGGGCGGGATAAGCGACCGACATAATGTCGGTCGTGGCGACAGCAACGACAGTAGATACCGGGCACGCGCACCCGTCGGTCAACCGGCCGAACCTCACCAGCGTCGGAACCATCATCTGGCTGAGTTCCGAGCTGATGTTCTTCGCGGCCCTCTTCGCGATGTACTTCACCCTGCGATCGGTGACCGGTCCCGAGTTCTGGCAAGAGAAGGCCTCGGCCTTGAACTTCCCGTTCTCTGCGACCAACACCACGATCCTGGTGCTTTCCTCCCTCACCTGCCAGCTCGGCGTGTTCGCCGCCGAGCGCGGTGACGTCAAGAAGCTCCGGATGTGGTTCATCGTCACCTTCGTGATGGGTGCGATCTTCATCGGCGGCCAGGTCTACGAGTACACCGAGCTGGTGAAGCACGAGGGCCTCTCGCTCTCGTCCGACCCGTACGGTTCGGTCTTCTACCTGACCACCGGCTTCCACGGCCTGCACGTGACGGGCGGACTCATCGCCTTCCTGCTGGTCCTCGGCCGTACCTACGCGGCCCGGAGGTTCACCCACGAGCAGGCGACCGCCGCCATCGTCGTGTCCTACTACTGGCACTTCGTCGACGTCGTCTGGATCGGCCTCTTCGCCACGATCTACATGATCAAGTAGCCGGGACCCGTTCCCGCGCATTCCAGAAGACTCGACGCTGAAGATCCTGACACCGGGGTAATCCGTGAAAAAGCTCTCCGCACGACGACGCCATCCGCTGGCGGCGGTCGTCGTCCTACTCCTTGCGCTGGCGGCCACTGGGGGGCTGTACGCCGTGTTCGCGCCCGCGGACAAGGCGCAGGCCGACGAAACAGCCCAGTCCCTCGCCATCGACGAGGGCAAGAAGCTCTACGCCGTCGGCTGCGCCAGCTGTCACGGCACCGATGGTCAGGGAAGCTCCGACGGTCCCAGCCTGGTGGGCGTGGGCGCCGCGGCCGTCGACTTCCAGGTGGGCACCGGCCGCATGCCGGCGGCGACCTCCCAGGGGGCACAGCTCCCGGAGAAGAAGGTCGTCTACACCCAGGCCCAGATCGACCAGCTCGCCGCGTACATCGCCTCGCTCGGCGCCGGTCCGGCCATCCCGACCGAGGAGCAGTACAGCACGGAGGGCGCGGACATCGCCGAGGGCGGCCAGCTGTTCCGCACCAACTGCGCGCAGTGCCACAACTTCACCGGCAAGGGCGGTGCCCTCACCCGGGGCAAGTACGCGCCGTCCCTCGAAGGCGTCTCCCAGAAGCACCTCTACGAGGCCATGCAGACGGGCCCGCAGAACATGCCCTCCTTCCCCGACACGGTGCTGACCGAGCAGAACAAGAAGGACATCATCGCGTACCTGGAGGCGGTCAACAGCTCCGAGACGGAGAGCCCCGGTGGTCTCAGCCTGGGCGGCCTCGGGCCGGTCAGTGAGGGCCTCTTCGGCTGGATCTTCGGCCTCGGCGGCCTGATCGCCGTCGCCGTGTGGGTCGCCGCCCGGACCGCAAAGGCCAAGAAGTCATGAGTAGCCAAGACATTCCAGAAGAGAAGCTGCCCGCGACGCGGGCCGGCGAGGTAGACGTCGCCGACGAGAAGAACCCCTTCGCCGACCCGGGACTGCCCCCGCACGAGCACCGGATCCAGGACATCGACGAGCGGGCCGCCAAGCGGTCCGAGCGCACGGTGGCCCTGCTGTTCACGGTGTCGATGCTGGCCACGGTCGCCTTCATCGCCGCGTTCGTGGCGATCCCGATCGACAAGTCGATCTACGTCTGGCCGCTCGGGCACATCAGCGCGCTGAACTTCTCGCTCGGGCTGACCCTCGGCCTCGCGCTGTTCTGCATCGGCGCGGGCGCGGTCCACTGGGCGCGCACCCTGATGTCCGACGTGGAGATCGCCGACGAGCGTCACCCGATCGCCGCCCCGCCCGAGGTCCGCGCGAAGGTCCACGCCGACTTCAAGCAGGGTGCCAAGGAGTCCGCGCTCGGCCGCCGCAAGCTGATCCGCAACACGATGTTCGGCGCGCTCACGCTGGTGCCGCTCTCCGGCGTCGTCCTGCTGCGCGACCTGGGTCCGCTGCCCGAGGACAAGCTCCGCCACACGCTGTGGAAGAAGGGCAAGCTCCTCGTCAACATGAACACCAACGAGCCGCTGCGTCCCGCGGACGTCCTCGTCGGCTCGCTCACGTTCGCCAAGCCCGAGGGCCTGGAGGAGCACGACCACGGCTTCAACAACGAGATCGCCAAGGCGGCCCTGATGATCGTGAGGCTCCAGCCGGGCGACATCAAGGACAAGCGCGAGCTCGAGTGGTCGCACGAGGGCATCGTGGCGTACTCGAAGATCTGTACCCACGTAGGCTGCCCGATCTCGCTGTACGAGCAGCAGACGCACCACGTGCTGTGTCCCTGCCACCAGTCCACCTTCGACCTCGCCGACGGTGCCCGGGTCATCTTCGGCCCCGCCGGTCACGCCCTGCCGCAGCTGCGGATCGGCGTGAACGACGAGGGCTACCTCGAGGCGCTCGGCGACTTCGAAGAGCCCGTCGGTCCGG
The DNA here is from genome assembly GCF_043204795.1 of Streptomyces sp. NPDC047706. NCBI lineage: Bacteria > Bacillati > Actinomycetota > Actinomycetes > Kitasatosporales > Streptomycetaceae > Streptomyces > Streptomyces sp. NPDC047706. The sequence goes on from NZ_JBIDCW010000010.1 coordinate 52,031, forward strand.
CATTCTGGGAGCGCGGATGAGCACCAAGACCACCTCGGATTCCCGCTCCCGCGGGAAGGCGCCGGCCGGTGAGCGCGTCGCCGACTGGGCCGACGGCCGGCTCGGGATCTACTCCCTGGCCAAGGCCAACATGCGCAAGATCTTCCCGGACCACTGGTCCTTCATGCTGGGTGAGATCTGCCTCTACAGCTTCATCATCATCATCCTCACGGGTGTGTACCTGACGCTGTTCTTCCACCCGTCGATGAACGAGGTGGAGTACCACGGCAGTTACGTCCCCATGCAGGGCGTGCTGATGAGTGAGGCGTACGCCTCCACGCTGGACATCAGCTTCGACGTGCGCGGCGGTCTGCTCATCCGGCAGATCCACCACTGGGCGGCGATCATCTTCCTCGCCGGCATGTTCGTGCACATGATGCGCGTCTTCTTCACCGGCGCGTTCCGCAAGCCGCGTGAGATCAACTGGCTGTTCGGCTTCCTGCTGTTCGTCCTCGGCATGTTCACCGGGTTCACCGGATACTCGCTCCCGGACGACCTGCTCTCGGGCACCGGTGTCCGCTTCACCCAGGGCGCGATCCTGTCCATGCCGATCGTCGGCACGTACATCTCGTTCTTCCTGTTCGGCGGGGAGTTCCCGGGCACCGACTTCGTGGCCCGCTTCTACTCGATCCACATCCTCCTGCTGCCGGGCATCATGCTCGGTCTGCTGGTCGCCCACCTGATCCTGGTCGTCTACCACAAGCACACGCAGTACGCGGGTCCCGGCAAGAGCAACAAGAACGTCGTCGGCATGCCGCTGCTGCCGGTCTACACGGCCAAGGCCGGAGGCTTCTTCTTCCTGGTCTTCGGTGCCATCGCGGCCCTGTCCGCCATCGCGACCGTCAACCCGATCTGGGTGCTCGGCCCCTACCGTCCTGACCTGGTGTCCACCGGCGCCCAGCCCGACTGGTACATGGGCTTCGCCGAAGGCCTCGTCCGGGCCATGCCCGGCTGGGAGATCGACTTCTGGGGTCACACCCTGGTCCTGGGCGTGTTCGTCCCGCTGGTGATCTTCGGCGCGTTCCTCGCGGTGATCGCGTTGTACCCGTTCATCGAGTCGTGGATCACCGGGGACAAGCGCGAGCACCACATCCTCGACCGGCCGCGCAACGCCCCGACCCGTACGGCCTTCGGTGTCGCCTGGGTCACCGCCTACATGATCATGCTGATCGGCGGTGGCAACGACATCGTCGCCACCCACTTCGATCTGTCGATCAACGCGGTCACCTGGTTCGTCCGGATCGGCTTCTTCGCCGGACCGGTCATCGCGTTCGTCGTCACCAAGCGGATCTGCCTCGGCCTCCAGCGCCGGGACAAGGACAAGGTGCTGCACGGCCGGGAGACCGGCACCATCAAGCGCCTGCCGCACGGTGAGTTCATCGAGGTCCACGAGCCGCTCAGCCAGGAGGCCCTGTACACGCTCACGGCACACGAGCAGTACGAGCCGGCCGCGATCGGTCCGGCGGTCGACGAGAACGGCGTCGAGCGCAAGATCAAGGGTTCCGAGAAGCTGCGCGCCAAGCTCAGCAACGCCTACTACGGCGAGGACGCCCAGATCCCCAAGCCGACCGCCGACGAGTACAAGGAGATCACGAGCGGCCACGGCCACCACTGATCGCTGCACTCGCCACGCCACGGCGCAGGGCCCCGTCCGGTCTTCGGACGGGGCCCTGCGCCGTCCCCGGGGCTGGATAGGGTGGACCCAGTTCGAGACACGTGTTCCGTACGACGGGACTGGACCCAGGAGCGGCTGATGAGCGCTGTGACCCCCGCTGGAGGCGACACCGCGGCGGGCCGCTCCTGGCCCGCCCTGCTGAACGGCCTGCTGGAGGGCCGTGACCTCGGCGCGGACGACACCGCCTGGGCGATGGACCTGATCATGCGGGGCGAGGCCACGGACGCGCAGATCGCCGGATTCGCGGTGGCGCTGCGGGCCAAGGGCGAGACCGTCGAGGAGATCAGCGGACTCGTGCGGACGATGTACGAGCACGCGAACGTCATCGAGGTGCCGGGGGAGACGGTCGACATCGTCGGGACCGGCGGCGACGGGGCGAGGACGGTGAACATCTCGACCATGTCCGCGATCGTCGTCGCCGGCACCGGCGCGAAGGTCGTCAAGCACGGCAACCGGGCGGCGTCCTCAGCCTCCGGGGCGTCCGACGTGCTGGAGAAGCTGGGCGTCAACCTGCAACTGACGCCCGGGCGGGTCGCCGAGGTCGCCGAGGAGGCGGGGATCACTTTCTGCTTCGCGGTGAAGTTCCACCCGGCGCTGCGTCATGTGGCGGCCGCGCGCGGGCAGTTGGGTATCCGGACGACGTTCAACTTCCTGGGCCCGCTGACGAACCCGGCTAAGGTCAGGGCGCAGGCGGTGGGCGTCGCCGACCCCCGGATGGCTCCGATCGTCGCGGGTGTCTTCGCCGAGCGCGGCAACTCCTCGCTGGTCTTCCGCGGCGACGACGGCCTCGACGAGCTGACGACCACCTCGACGTCCCGGGTGTGGGTGGTCCGCGACGGCAAGGTGACCGAGGAGGCCTTCGACCCGCGCGAGGCCGGCATCGACCTGGTGCCGGTGGAGGCGCTGCGCGGCGCGGACGCCTCGTACAACGCCGAGGTCGCCCGCCGCCTGCTGGACGGCGAGCCGGGTCCCGTACGGGACGCGGTGCTGCTGAACTCGGCGGCCGCGCTGGTGGCGCTTGCGCCGGGCGAGGGGCCGCTGGCCGAGCAGATCCGTGCCGGGGCGGCGAAGGCCGCGGAGGCGATCGACTCGGGCGCGGCCAAGCGGGTGCTCGACCGCTGGGTGGCGGCGAGCAACGCCTGACACCGCATGACCTGACGCGGGGCGCGGTCCGGATCCTGGACCGCGCCTTGCGAGCCGAAGATCATGTGGCAAGATGCTGTACCAGGTCATGAGTGACAGCTGAAAGGCCCCGGCCGGCTGTCCGGCAACCCTCCGTCCGTGGCGGGGTGCCCCGGGTGAGGACCAGGTCGCAGGCAGCAGGGCCTGCGACAAGCGCGGACCCCTCGCGTCACCAGGGGTCCTGGTCGTTCGAGGGAGCCTTCCGTGAGCAAGCGAATGCGCTAGGGCCGCAGAGCCCCGCCTCCGCATCCCCTTTCCTCTCCGTCCCCGCGCTCGAGCGTGCCGCTCGCGCGGTGGTCTCCGCCTGCCTCACGGGAGTACACCCATGTCCGTCTCCACCGTTGCCGCCGACCAATCCGTCCGTGCCCCGCTGCCCGTTCTGGGCCGGGACGTCACCGTCCCCCTCGTCACCGGTGGCGAGGTCACCTACGCGGCTCTCGACTACGCGGCCAGCGCCCCCGCCCTCCAGCGCGTCTGGGACGACGTGGCGGCGTACGCGCCCTACTACGGCAGCGTCCACCGGGGTGCCGGCTACCTCTCCCAGCTGTCCACCGACCTGTTCGAGAACGCCCGCAGCACCGTCGCGGACTTCCTCGGCTGCCGCGATGACGACCAGGTGGTCTTCACCCGGTCCACCACCGACTCGCTCAACCTGCTCGCCACGGCTCTGCCCGCCGGCTGCCAGGTCTTCGTCTTCGAGACCGAGCACCACGCCTCCCTGCTGCCCTGGCGGGGCGCCCACGTCACCTGCCTCGACGCCCCGCGCACCCCGCAGCAGGCCGTGACGGCCCTGGAGCGCGCGCTGGCCGGGCGCGACCCCCACGGCCCGGCCCTGGTCTGCGTCACCGGCGCGTCCAACGTCACCGGCGAGCTGTGGCCCGTAGCGGAGCTCGCCGCGGCCGCGCACGCGCACGGCGCGCGGATCGTGCTGGACGCCGCCCAGCTGGCCCCGCACCACCCGGTGTCGGTCAAGGACCTGGACGTCGACTGGGTCGTCTTCTCCGGGCACAAGCTGTACGCCCCGTTCGGCTCCGGTGTCCTCGCCGGCCGTGCCGACTGGCTGCGCGCGGCCGAGCCGTACCTCGCGGGCGGCGGCGCCAGCCGCAAGGTCGCCCGGCGGGCCGACGGCGGGGTCGACGTCGAGTGGCACGACAGCGCCGCCCGGCACGAGGCGGGCTCCCCGAACGTCATCGGCGCCTACGCCGTCGCGTCGGCCTGCAAGGCACTCACCGAGGCCGGCCACGACGCCCTCGTCGCCCGGGAGCAGTACCTGATCCAGAAGGTCCGGGACGGCCTCGCCGGGGTACGCGAGGTCCGGATCCTGTCGCTGTTCGGCGACGACGCCCCCCGCGTCGGCGTGCTCTCCTTCGTCGTCGACGGCTGGAACAGCTCGCACTTCGCCGCCGCCCTGTCGGCCGAGTACGGCATCGGCGTCCGCGACGGGCTCTTCTGCGCCCACCCCCTGGTGCGCACCCTGCTCGGCGGCGATCCGCAGACGCAGGGCGAGTGCGGCGCCCCCGACGCGGCTCCCGGCGAGAAGTCGCTCAACGCCATCCGGGTGAGCTTCGGGGCGGGAACGCCGGACGAGCATGTCGAGCGGTTCGTCGCGGCGGTGCGGGAACTGGTCCGCGACGGCGCGAAGTGGGACTACCGCACGGTGGACGGGCGGTGCGTCCCCGCCGTGTGATCCACCGTCGCGCCCCGGCGGCCGCCGGCGCCGGCAGGGAGGCCGGGCGCACCTGGACGTCGTGTTGGGTGCGGCACGGCTCGGTGCCTGACGGTGTGGACCGCCGAGGCGGCGGGGCGCCGGTCCTAGTTGTCCAGGCCGATCGCGAACGCCGCCTCCAGGTCGTGCTGGGAGTACGTCCGGAACGCCACGTGCGTGTCCGTCGCCTCCACGCCGGGGATCTTGCTGATGCTGCCGGGAATGACGTCGGCGAGGTTCTCGTGCTGCTTCACCCGGACCATGGCGATCAGGTCGTAGGTGCCGGTGACGGAGAAGACCTCGCTGACGGAGTCCAGCGCGGCGATCTGCTCGGCGATCTCGGGAATCCGGTCCACGCTGGTCTTGATGAGGACGATCGCGGTGATCACGGCTGGTTCTCTCCCTCGGGGGCCGGAGCTGGGGCGGGCTTCACTCTAGTCGCCCGCCCGTCGCCCACCACCGCCGTTCCGAGGCCGCGCCCGGTGCTCCTCCTTCTTCCGAAACGCGCCCACGCGTAGGCGAAGCCCAGGCCGAAACCGACCAGGTGGGCCAGATAGGCCACCCCAGGCCCGCTGGACGCCTGGCCCGCCGCCAGCCACTGCAGCGCCACCCAGAAGGGCAGCACCACCCAGGCCGGGAAGCGCAGCGGCAGGAAGAACAGGAACGGCAGAAGGCTGGTCACCCGGGCGCGGGGGAAGAGGAACAGGAAGGCGCCGAGCACCGCCGAGATCGCCCCCGACGCGCCGACCAGGGACTGCCCGGAGTCGGCGTTGGCCACCGCGTACCCCAGCAGCGCGAGGTAGCCGCAGCCGAGGTAGAAGAGGGTGAACTCGACGCGGCCCATCCGCTCCTCGGTCATCACGCCGAAGACGTAGAGGAAGAGCATGTTGCCGAGCAGATGCACCCAGCTGCCGTGCACGAAGAGGCCTGTCGCCGGGGTGAGGACGGCCCGGGGGGAACCCTCGAACAGTTCTGCGGGCACCACCCCCCAGTGGCGGAAGTACTCCCGCTGCGCGGCGAGCAGGTCCTCGCCGAGGCCGTACACCGGATTGAGGCCCGAGGCAGGGCCGATCAGGAAGATCAGGCAGCACAGGGCGATCAGTGCGTACATCACCGGCGCCTGCCGGGGGCGGCCCGCCCGGCGGCCCAGCGTGCTCCAGAAGCTGATCATGGACACAGAGCATGACGTAAGCGGACGCAACCGCACAGACCGCCTCGCCGCCCGGGAGGGGCGGGCATCGAGGACCCGCCAGGCCGTAGGGTTACGAGCCACACGCTCCAGGGAAACTGGCGCATCACGCAAGCTACGCATCACCGAAACTAGAAGGAAAGCGAACAGCCACGATGACGGTTCCCCTGCCGACGGACACCACACGGTGGCGCTGCACCCTCTGCGGCAATCTGACGCGCTTCGACGTGACGCGCTCCTCGAAGGTCGTCGAGTACGTCCACCTCGACCTCGCCGGTGAGCCGAAGGTCGAGGAGCGTGAGGTGGTCAGTGAGACCATCGAGTCGGTGCGGTGCCGGTGGTGCAACGCCGTGGATCAGGTGGAACTGGTGGACAGGCCGGGCGCCGGCTCCTGACAGGGAGCGGCCCCGAAGGGGTAATGGGGTGACGGATGGTGGAGACCGCAGGCGGGGGGCCGGGCGACGGCGCCGCTGAGGTGCTCGACCGCCCCCTGCCCGAAGGAGTGCGCCGGAAGGTCGTGCAGATCGTCTCCGACGGCTTCGGTGGGCTGACCATGGCCGAACTGCCCGCACAGCTACGGCAGTACGCCCGGTTCGCCCCGAATCGCCGGGCCAAGTTCGCCGGTAACGCGATGGCCGCGGCGCTGGAGACCGACCCGCTGTTCCGGCAGCGTATCGGCGAGAAGTTCCGCGAGACCCAGCCCGAGCTGGCCGGTGCCCTCGCCTCCGGATCGCCGCCGCCGGCCGCGGACCCGCTGGACGTGGCGGCCGCCGCCTATGTGCTGCGCCCCGTCGGATGGGTCAAACTGGTCGCCGCCGCCGGCGAGGAGGCCCAGCGGGCCGACGCCGAGCGGGCCGACGAGGAGAACCGCGCCGAACTGGAGCGGCTGCGCGCCGAACTCGCCGCGGCTCGTGACCACACCCGCACCGAGACCGAGCGGCTGCGCACCGAACTGGACGGCGCCCGCAAGGAAGCCGAATCGCTTCACCGCAAGCTGCGCGCCGCACTCAGCGACGTCAAGCGCGGCGAGGCGGCGCTGCGCAAGGTGCACAGCGAGATGGAGGCCGTACGCTCCGAGGGGCACACCCAGGTGTCCGCCGCCGAGAGCGAGACGCGGCGGCTGAAGGCGCGGCTGGGTGAGGTCGAGGCCGCGCTGGAGGCGACCCGGCGGGCCGCTCGCGAGGGCCGCAGTGTCGAGGACATGCGCGTGCGGCTGCTGCTCGACACCGTGCTGGACGCGGCGCAGGGCCTGCGCCGGGAACTGGCGCTGCCACCGGTGTCCGTACGCCCCGCGGAGACCGTGGACGCGGTCGAACCGGGACGAATGACCCCGAAGGACATCGCCGCACGGGCGCTGTCCGACAACGACCCCGCCATCCTCGACCAGCTCCTGGCGCTGCCGCAGGCCCATCTGGTCGTCGACGGCTACAACGTCACCAAGACCGGCTATCCCCAAATGCCCCTGGAGAAGCAGCGGCTGCGGCTCCTCGGGCAGCTCTCGCAGCTCGCCGCGCAGTCCGGCGCCGAGGTGACCTGTGTCTTCGACGGTGCCGAGCTGGCCGCGCCGGTACTGCTGGCGCCGCCGCGCGGCGTGCGGGTGCTGTTCTCCAAGCCGGGTGTCACCGCCGACGAGTTGATCCGCCGGATGGTGCGGGCCGAGCCGCCCGGGCGGCCGGTCATCGTCGTCTCGACCGACCGTGAGGTGGCCGACGGGGTGGCCCGGGCGGGGGCGCGGCCGGTGGCGTCGGCGGTGCTGCTGAAGCGGCTCTCGCGAAGCTGACACACGCCCCTTGCGCAACCTAAGTCCCAACCGTGCAATGTGCCCCGGGAATGCCCGAATTGAGGGGACCGTCACGCAACGTAGCGTCAACGCGCATCACCGCCCGTGAGTTGTAGGTAAAGGATGCGCTCGGTCACCGAGATTTTTCATGTGAGGATTTGATCTGATCACAGCTGGGTCACTAGGGTCTGGCGTCGAACCTCCGATCGGGTGATCACTCACAAGAAGGAGATTGCCCCCGTGGCGTCCCATCGTCGACCCAAGCAGCCGAGTCGCACCCGTGTGACCGTGCTGACCACCGCAGCCGCCGCTGCCGTCGCCCTCAGCTCGCAGGCCGCCAACGCCGCGCCGAGCGAGAAGCCGAGCAAGGACGAGGTGAAGGCCAAGGTCGACAAGCTCTACGAGGAAGCCGAGCAGGCCACCGAGAAGTACAACGGCGCCAAGGAGAGGCAGGAGAAGCTCCAGAAGGAGATCTCCACCATCCAGGACAACGTCGCCCGGGGCCAGGAAGAGGTCAACGAGCTGCGCGACGGCCTCGGTTCGATGGCCAGCGCCCAGTACCGCTCGGGCGGCATCGACCCCTCCCTGCAGCTGTTCCTCTCGGCCGACCCGGACGACTACCTCGACAAGGCCTCCACGCTCGACCAGTTGAGTGCCCAGCAGGTCGACGCGCTGAAGAAGATCCAGGAGAAGCAGCGCGAACTCGCGCAGGACCGCGCCGAGGCCTCGGACAAGCTCAAGGACCTCGCCGCCACCCGCACCGAGCTGGGCAAGAAGAAGAGCCAGGTGCAGGGCAAGCTCGCCGAGGCGCAGAAGCTGCTCAACTCCCTCACCGCCGCCGAGAAGGCGGCCCTGGCGGCCGAGGAGGAGCGCGCCAGCCGCGCCAGCGAGCGCACCGTCCTCGGCGGCTCCAGCGCCCCCGCCACCGGCCGCGCGTCCTCGGCCTACGGCGCCGCGCAGAGCAAGATCGGCTCGCCCTACGTCTACGGTGCCTCCGGCCCGTCCTCCTTCGACTGCTCGGGCCTCACCTCCTGGGCCTTCGCCCAGGCCGGCATCCAGATCCCGCGCACCTCGCAGGCGCAGGCCAACGCCGGCACCCGGATCTACTCGCAGAGCGACCTCCAGGTCGGCGACCTGGTGATCTTCTACGGCGACCTGCACCACGTCGGCTTCTACGCGGGCAACGGCCAGGTGCTGCACGCCCCGCGCTCCGGCACGGTGGTCCGCTACGAGTCGATCAACAACATGCCGTACCAGTTCGGCGTCCGGATCTGAGAGCCGTAGGGCCGCTTCAAGATCAGGACACCGTGCCGCCCGTTCGGGCGAATTACGGGAACGGGCTGTGACCCCACACCCCGCCGATGACCTGCGTCAGCGGCGGGGTGTCACGTTGTGTGCCCGCCGAGGTCTTTGGCCGGTGCCCCACGGCGGGGCTACTGTCTGCCGCGTTTCCCCCACCACCGGGCCGCCGTCCGGGGCCGGGGGATCTTCCTGTCCGCCAGTGGAAGGAGCGCGGCTTCCCGTGGGGTCCCATCGCCGCCTTGCACCGTCCGGGTTCGACCGGGGCGCCTGCGTGGCCCGTCTCGCCGTCGGCGTACTGTCCGCCGCCGCGGCCGCTCTCGGCGCCGTACCGGCGCAGGCCGTTCCGCACGACGACACCCGCGCCGAGGTCGACCGCCTCTACGCGGAGGCCGAGAAGGCCACCGAGGCCTACAACGAGGCCGACGAGCGCGCCGACGCGCTGCGCGGACAGGTACGCCGGGCGCAGGACCGGACCGCCCGCCAGCAGGAGCGCATCAACTCCATGCGGGACGCGCTCGGTTCGCTGGCCGGCGCCCAGTACCGCTCCGGCGGCCTCGACCCCTCCCTGGCCCTGCTGTTCTCCGACGACCCGGACGACTACCTCGACAAGGCCGCCGCCCTCGACCGGATCAGCCTGCACCACGCCGGGCAGCTGAGGGAGCTCCAGGAGGCCATGCGCGAACTCGCCCAGGAGCGCGCCGAGGCCGCCGGGAAGCTCGGCGAACTGGAGAAGAGCCGCAAGGCCGTCGCCTCCCACAAGCGCACCGTCGAGCAGAAGCTCGCCAAGGCCCGTGAGCTGCTGAACGCCCTTCCGGACGGGGAGCGCGCCGCCTACGACCGGGCCTCCCGCTCCGGCCGCTCCGACCTGCCCGGACTCGGGGAGGCCACGCCGGCCTCGGGCCGTTCCGCCGCCGCGGTCGCCGCCGCCCGCGCCGCGCTCGGCAGGCCGTACGTCTGGGGCGCGGCGGGCCCGAGCGGCTTCGACTGCTCCGGCCTGATGCAGTGGTCGTACGCCCAGGCCGGGATCGCGCTGCCGCGCACCTCGCAGGGCCAGCGTGCGGCCGGGCGCCAGGTGCCGCTCTCCGAGGTCCGCCCCGGCGACCTGATCACCTATCGGTCCGACGCCAGCCACGTGGCCATGTACATGGGCGACGGCCAGGTCGTCCACGCCCCCTACCCGGGCGCGCCGGTGCGCTACGACCCCGTCGGCATGATGCCGGTCTCGGGCGTCACCAGGGTCTGACCGGGCGGCGCCGGTCCCCCGTACGATCGGGGACGTGGCTGGTCGAAGGCGGGCGTCGGGTTCCTCGGTGGTGGCGCTCTGTCTGCTCCTCGTCGCCCTGGTCGGCTGTGGCGGCGGGCCCGTGGCCGACACCGCCCGGGACGACGTGCAGCGGCTGCTCGACCGGCGGGCGGCCGCCGTCCTCGGCGGTGACGAGGGCGGGTACCGGCGGACCGGGTCGGCGGCCGGGTTCGCCGCGGTGCGGGCGCTGCCGCTGGCGGACTGGTCGTACCGGGTCACGGGGCTGCACCGCACCGCCGGCCGGGCCACCGCCGACGCCGAACTGCGGTACCGGATCGACGGCTTCGACAAGGCGCCCGTGACGGCCAGGCGCACCGTGGAGCTGACCCGGGGCACGGACGGCCGGTGGTCCGTCACCTCCGACCGGCCCGCGCCGCGGTCCCCCGAGCAGCTGTGGGACCGGGGCGCGGTGACCGTCGTCCGGGGCGCGCACACACTGGTGCTCGGGGCCGGGCAGTCGCAGCGGACGCTGAGGGCCTACGCGGACCTGGGCGACCGGGCCGTCCCCGCGGTGTCACGGGCGTGGGGCACGGACTGGAGCGGTCACGTCGTCGTGCTCGTACCGGAGTCGCTTCAGGCGATGGCCGGGCTCCTCGCCTCGCCCGCCTCCTCGTACCGGGGGATCGCCGCCGTGACGACCGGTGAGACGGGAGCGCCACGGGCGCCCGCCGACCGGATCATCGTCAACCCCGAGGCGTACGGGTCCCTGGCGGCCGAGGGCAGGCAGGTGGTCCTCACCCACGAGACCACCCATGTCGCCACCCGCGCCCACACCGGCACCCGCACCCCGCTGTGGCTGTCCGAGGGGTACGCCGACTGGGTCGGCTACCGCGACAGCGGCCCCGCCCCGGCCGAGGCCGCGCCGGAGCTGGCCCGCGCGGTGGCCGCCGGGGACGTTCCGCCCGCACTGCCGGACAACGCCGACTTCGGTTTCTCCGGCGACCCGACCGCACTGGCCGAGGCCTACGAGGGCGGCTGGCTGGCCTGCCGGCTGATCGCGCAGCGGTGGGGCGAGGGACGGCTCGGGGAGTTCTACCGGGCGGCGGGGGCCGGCGGCCCGGACACCGCCATGACGGACGTCCTGGGGACCTCACCGCGTGAGTTCACGCGCCTGTGGCGGGAGTATCTGCGCGCGGAGCTCGGCTGAGGCGCAGCGGATGCGGGAACCGGTCAGGAATCGAGAAGCGGTGGCGGGTGGGGCACGTCTAGCGTGACGGGCATGGAGACAACCATCCGGGCGAGCTTGCTCCCGCACGACGATCCCGGCGCCGCCCTGGCCTGCTACCGGGGCGCGCTCGGTTGCGGGGTCCGTGGCGACGCCGGGCACGAGGGGAAGCGATGGATCACGGTCGGTCCGGTCGGGCAGCCCGGCACGTCCCCCGTGCCGGAGCCGCCGGTCGCCGGCCACGGCGTCACCGAGGACGAACAGCGCACCGTCGTCGGGATGACGGCCAAGGGCACCTACGCCGGGATCCTGCTCGCCGCGCCCGACCTCCACGCCGTCTTCGCGCGGCTGCGTGCCCGGGACGCCGAGATCGTCCAGGAGCCCCGCCGAGCAGCCGTGCGGCTTCCGGGACGGCGCCGTCCGCGATCCGGTGGGCAGCCTGATCCGGATCCAGGGTCGTGGCTGAGCCGGTGACCTGGGCGGACGTCCGGGCCGGTGAAGCAGCGTCCCACACGACGACCGAAGCTGGTTGGATCGAGCCAGGCGACGCCGGCGGAGCCCGCGACGGCGGCCCGCCCCGACAGAGGGAGACACGAGCATGCCCACGAGAGAGAACACACGGTCGCCTGCGCCGCACGCCGCCGACAGCCACGACATGATCCGTGTGCACGGCGCGCGTGAGAACAACCTCAGGGACGTCAGCATCGAGATCCCCAAGCGCAGGCTGACGGTGTTCACCGGAGTGTCCGGCTCGGGCAAGAGCTCGCTGGTGTTCGACACCATCGCCGCCGAGTCGCAGCGGCTGATCAACGAGACGTACAGCGCCTTCGTGCAGGGCTTCATGCCGACGCTGGCGCGGCCCGAGGTGGACGTGCTCGACGGGCTGACCACCGTGATCAGCGTCGACCAGCAGCGGATGGGCGCCGACCCGCGCTCCACCGTCGGCACCGCCACCGACGCCAACGCCATGCTGCGGATACTCTTCAGCCGCCTCGGCGAGCCGCACATCGGTCCGCCCAGCGCGTACTCCTTCAACACCGCCTCGGTCCGGGCGAGCGGCGCGATCACCGTGCAGCGCGGCGCCAGGACCAAGGCCGAGAAGGCGACCTTCGAGCGCACCGGCGGCATGTGCACCCGCTGCGAGGGCCGCGGCACGGTCTCCGACATCGACCTCACCCAGCTCTACGACGACTCCAAGTCGATCTCCGAAGGCGCCTTCACCATCCCCGGCTGGAAGTCGGACAACGTCTGGACCGTGGGCCTGTACGCCCAGTCCGGCTTCCTCGACCCGGACAAGCCGATCAGCAGGTTCACCGAGAAGGAGATGCAGGCCTTCCTCTACGGCGAGCCGACCAAGGTGAAGGTCAACGGCGTCAACCTCACCTACGAGGGCCTGATCCCCAAGATCCAGAAGTCGTTCCTGTCCAAGGACAAGGAGGCGATGCAGCCGCACATCCGGGCGTTCGTGGAGCGGGCCGTCACCTTCACCACCTGCCCCGAGTGCGACGGCACCCGGCTCAGCGAGGGTGCCCGGTCGTCGAAGATCAACAAGATCAGCATCGCCGACGCCTGCGCCATGGAGATCCGCGACCTGGCCGCATGGGTCCGCGCGCTCGACGAGCCCTCGGTTGCCCCGCTGCTGACCGCACTCCGGCAGACCCTCGACTCGTTCGTGGAGATCGGCCTCGGCTACCTCTCGCTGAACCGGCCGTCCGGCTCGCTGTCGGGCGGTGAGGCACAGCGCGTCAAGATGATCCGCCACCTCGGCTCCTCGCTCACCGACGTCACCTACGTCTTCGACGAGCCCACCGTCGGGCTGCACCCGCACGACATCCAGCGCATGAACGACCTGCTGCTGCGGCTGCGGGACAAGGGCAACACGGTGCTCGTCGTGGAGCACAAGCCGGAGGCCATCGCGATCGCCGACCACGTGGTCGACCTCGGCCCCGGGGCGGGCACGGCGGGCGGCACCGTCTGCTTCGAGGGCACCATCGAGGGCCTGCGGGCCAGTGGCACCGTCACCGGCCGCCACCTCGACGACCGGGCGTCCCTGAAGGAGTCCGTGCGGACACCGAAGGGCACGCTGGAGATCCGCGGCGCCACGGCGAACAACCTGCGGGACGTGGACGTCGACATCCCGCTCGGGGTGCTGTGCGTCGTCACCGGCGTCGCCGGATCCGGCAAGAGCTCGCTCATCCACGGCTCGATCCCGGCCCGCGAGGGCGTGGTCTCGGTCGACCAGAGCCCCATCCGCGGCTCCCGGCGCAGCAACCCGGCGACGTACACCGGGCTGCTGGACCCGATCCGCAAGGCGTTCGCCAAGGCCAACGGCGTCAAGCCGGCCCTGTTCAGCGCCAACTCCGAGGGCGCCTGCCCCACCTGCAACGGCGCCGGCGTCATCTACACCGACCTGGCGATGATGGCCGGTGTGGCCACCCCCTGCGAGGACTGCGACGGCAAGCGGTTCCAGGCTCAGGTGCTGGAGTACAAGCTCGGCGGGTGCGACATCAGCGAGGTCCTCGCGATGCCGGTGGCCGAGGCCGAGGAGTTCTTCGGCTCCGGCGAGGCCGCCACGCCCGCCGCCCACAAGATCCTCGGCCGGCTCGCCGACGTAGGACTGGGCTACCTCACCCTCGGCCAGCCGCTCACCACGCTGTCCGGCGGCGAGCGGCAGCGCCTGAAGCTGGCCACGCACATGGCCGACAAGGGCGGCGTGTACGTCCTCGACGAGCCCACCACGGGCCTGCACCTCGCCGACGTCGAGCAGCTGCTCGGCCTGCTCGACCGGCTCGTGGAGTCCGGGAAGTCGGTCGTCGTCATCGAGCACCACCAGGCGGTCATGGCGCACGCCGACTGGATCATCGACCTCGGCCCCGGCGCCGGCCACGACGGTGGCAAGATCGTCTTCGAGGGCACGCCGGCCGAACTGGTGGCCGCCCGCTCCACCCTCACCGGTGAGCACCTCGCGGCCTACGTCGGCGGCTGACCCCCTCCCACGGCGGCCCCACGCACGAGGGCCGCCGTGGGAGACTCGTCGGGTGAAACGGCAGGAACTCGACGACCTCGTCCGGCTGCGGCGGGCCCGCGACCGGATGGACCGCGACTACGCCGAGCCACTCGACGTCCCGGCGCTGGCACGGGAGGCCCTGATGTCACCGGGGCACTTCTCCCGCAGCTTCCGCGCCGCCTACGGCGAGACGCCGTACAGCTATCTCATGACCCGCCGCGTCGAACGCGCCAAGGCGCTGCTGCGGCGCGGCGACCTCACGGTGACCGAGGTGTGCTTCGCGGTCGGCTGTACGTCGCTCGGGTCGTTCAGCTCCCGCTTCACGGAGCTGGTCGGGGAGACACCGAGCGGCTACCGTGCCCGCGCCCACGACGACGGCGCCGCCATTCCGGCCTGCATCGCCAAGATCTACACCCGGCCCGTCAGGAACGCAGAAGCAGGCCGCGTCGACCGGCCGTAGCCTCGACCGCATGGACCTCACGCTTTCCACCTGCTTCATCGCCGTCGACGACCACGACAAGGCGATCGCCTTCTACCGCGACGTGCTCGGCCTGGAGGTGCGCGCCGACGTCGGTTTCGAGGGCATGCGCTGGGTGACCGTCGGGTCGCCCGCGCAGCCGGACATGAGCCTCGTACTGGAACCGCCCGCCGCCGACCCGAGCACCTCGCCGGCCGACAAACAGGCGTTGGCGGAGCTGATGGCCAAGGGCCTGCTGCGGGGCGTCATCTTCACGACGGAGGACTGCGACGCCACCTTCGAGCGCATCAGCGCCGCCGGCGCGGAGGTGCTCCAGGAGCCGATGGACCAGCCCTACGGCGTCCGCGACTGCGCCTTCCGCGACCCCGCCGGCAATCTGCTGCGCTTCAACCAGCCTCTCGGGAAGCCCGGGAACTGAGCGCACGGCGGGCCCCGCCGAGGGATCCGCCCTCCGCGTCCGGGTTGCCCGCCCTGCGGCCGGCCAGCCGCTCGACGCCGGTGTGCCGTGCGGCGAGGGGTTCCCGCCGCCGGGACACCGTCGAGCGCCACAGCTCGCGGGCCGCGACGAGGGTGGCCAGCACCAGCAGGCCGTTGCGGACGAACAGGAGGGTGACGCCGAGGAGGTCGCCGGCGACGACGTGCGAGAACCACAGCGGGAACTCCAGCGTCGTCACGAAGGACGCCGCCAGCACCAGTGCGGCCGGCAGGCGCATCCCCGTCCCGCGGAAGCAGAGGCAGACGGCCGCGAGCCCGACCAGCCACACCATGTACTGCGGGCTGATCACCCGGCTGGTGGTCGTGAACATCAGTACGGCCACGAAGGCTGCGTCCGCCGGTGTCCGCGGCAGCGACCGCGCGGCCGTCAGCCGCCACAGCAGCAGCCAGCCGAAGGCGATCCCGCTGAGCACCAGGGCACCGGTGCTCACCACGTCGACGTACGGGCCGAGGAACTCCACCGAGCCGTAGTTGAGCAGCACCTGCCCCTCCCAGCCGTGGTGCCGCGCCACCTGGAAGACCAGCGCGCCCAGCGACTCGACCTCGGTGCCCCGGTCCCGCTGGAAGGTCAGGAACGCGAAGGCGCCCGGCATGGCCAGGGCGAACAGCGCGGCCAGCAGCCCCACGGTCAGCGCCGCCGCGGCCCACGTCCGGCGCCGCACGGCACCGATCAGCAGCAGCACCGGCCACACCTTCAGCATCGCCCCGAAGCCGGCGAGCACCCCCATGAGCCGTGGGCGGCGGGCACCCGCGAGCAGCGCTGCCACCGCGACGGCCGTGACCATCACGTCGTAGCGCGCGTACACCGTCGGCCCGAGCAGCGGGACGCCCACCGTCCACAGCCAGGCGCCGCGTACCGTCCGGCCGGGCCGCCGGCCCGCTTTCAGCAGCAGGGCGAGCACCGCCAGGTCGGCCAGGAGGACGAGCACGAAGAACGCGTGCGCGTAGTCGAGGAAGAACAGCACGGCCGGGGCGAGGATGGCGAGGGCGGCCGCGGGCGGGTACTGCCAGGTGACGTCGTCCAGCGGGAACGTCCCGGTGCGCAGCACCTCGTACCAGCCCTGGTAGATCACCCAGACGTCGCTGGTGACGTCCGGGCCGGGCAGGACGTACGCCTTGAGGACGAGGAGGAGAAGCAGCAGCCGGGCCGGCACCCAGAGCGCGAGGGGTCCGGTCACGGATCGCGTCGCGAACGTCCTGTCCACCTGCGCCCCTCTTCGTCTCGCTGCGGTCTCCGGCGCGCCGGCCCGCTGCCGTCACCGGCCGACGGGGCCATGATCCCCCGGCCGCCCGCACGCGAGCGGTGCAGCGCGGCCGTGGCGAGGCACGAGCGTACGTTCGGTAGGGTCGGCGCTGATGCGCAAGACCTTGATCGTGACGAACGACTTCCCGCCCAGACCCGGCGGCATCCAGGCGTTTTTGCACAACATGGCGCTCCGGCTGGATCCCGGCCGGTTCGTCGTCTACGCCTCGACGTGGAAGCGGAGCCGCGAGGGCGTCGAGGCCACCGCCGCCTTCGACGCCGAGCAGCCCTTCACCGTCGTACGCGACCGGACGACCATGCTGCTGCCGACGCCCGCCGCGACCCGGCAGGCCGTCGCGCTGCTGCGCGCGCACGGGTGCACGTCGGTGTGGTTCGGTGCCGCGGCACCGCTCGGGCTGATGGCGCCGGCGCTGCGCCGTGCGGGTGCCGAGCGGCTGGTCGCCACCACCCACGGGCACGAGGCCGGATGGGCCCAACTACCCGCCGCCCGGCAGCTGTTGCGCCGGATCGGTGAGTCCACCGACACCCTCACCTACCTCGGCGAGTACACCCGCTCACGGATCGCGGGGGCGCTCACCCCGGACGCGGCGGCGCGGATGACCCAGCTGCCGCCCGGCGTCGACGAGAAGACCTTCCACCCCGGCTCCGGGGGCGACCGGGTGCGGGCCCGGCTCGGGCTCACCGACCGGCCCGTCGTCGTGTGCGTCTCCCGGCTGGTGCCCCGCAAGGGGCAGGACACGCTGATCCTCGCCATGCCGCGCATCCTGGCCGAGGAGCCGGACGCCGTGCTGCTGGTCGTCGGCGGCGGCCCCTACGAGGGGGAGTTGCGCAAGCTGGCGCGGGAGACCCGCGTCGAGGACTCCGTCGTCTTCACCGGATCCGTGCCCTGGTCGCAGCTGCCCGCCCACTACGGCGCCGGTGACGTCTTCGCGATGCCGTGCCGCACCCGGCGCGGCGGGCTCGACGTCGAGGGGCTCGGCATCGTCTACCTGGAGGCGTCCGCGACCGGCCTCCCGGTCGTCGCCGGGGACTCCGGGGGCGCGCCCGACGCCGTGCTCGACGGGGAGACGGGGTGGGTCGTGCGAGGTGGCTCGGTGGAGGACACCGCCGACCGGGTCGTCACGCTCCTCGGCGACGCCGGACTGCGCCGCCGGATGGGGGAGCGGGGGCGCGCCTGGGTCGAGGAGAAGTGGCGCTGGGACCTGCTCGCCGAGCGCCTGAAGGAACTGCTGTAGACACGTCACGGCGCGGGTCCCGGCGACCGGGGACCCGCGCCCTGAGGGTGCGTCACACGCCCGCTACTTCTGGTAGATCGACTCGATCTCGGTCGCGAAGTCCTTCGCCACCGCGTTCCGCTTCAGCTTCAGCGAGGGCGTGAGGTGACCGGAGTCCTCGGTGAACTGCGAGTCCAGGATGCGGAAGCTGCGCACCGACTCCGCCTTGGACACCGCCGCGTTGCCGTCGTCGACGGCGGACTGGATCGCCGCCAGCAGGTCCGGGTCCTCGCGCAGCGACGCGGCCGTGGAGCCGGCCGGCTTGCCGTGCTCGGCCGCCCAGCGGCCCAGGAACTCCTCGTCGAGGGTGATCAGCGCGCCCACGAACGGCCGCGCGTCACCGACCACCATGCACTCCGCGATCAGCGCGTGCGCCCGGATGCGGTCCTCGATCACGGCCGGCGCCACGTTCTTGCCGCCCGCGGTGACGAGGATCTCCTTCTTGCGGCCGGTGATCCTGAGATACCCGTCCTCGTCGAGGGTGCCGATGTCGCCGGTGTGGAACCAGCCGTCGGCGAGGGCCTCCTCGGTGGCGCCCGGGTTGTTCCAGTACTCCTTGAACAGGTGCTCGCCGTGCAGGAGTACCTCACCGTCGTCCGCGATCCGCACCACCGAGCCCGGCAGCGGCTGGCCGACCGTGCCGATCTTCTGCCGGTCCCAGGGGTTGAAGGCCGTGGCGGCACAGGACTCGGTCAGGCCGTAGCCCTCCAGGACCGTGAAGCCGATGCCGCGGAAGAAGTGGCCGAGGCGCTCGCCGAGCGGGGCGCCGCCGGAGATGGCGTACTCGCCACGGCCGCCGAGGACCGCGCGCAGCTTGCCGTAGACGAGCTTGTCGAAGACCTTGTGCTTGATCCGCAGGCCCATCGTGGGGCCCGAGGGGGTGTCCAGGGCCTTGCTGTAGGCGATGGCGGTGTCGGCGGCCTTGTCGAAGATCTTGCCCTTGCCGTCCGCCTGGGCCTTGGCGCGGGCCGCGTTGTAGACCTTCTCGAAGACGCGCGGCACCCCGAGGACCAACGTGGGCCGGAACGCGGCCAGTTCGTCGGTGAGGTTCTTGATGTCCGGGACGCAGCCCAGCTTGATCGGCGCCACCATCGGGGCGATCTGCACCATGCGGCCGAACACGTGCGCGAGTGGCAGGAAGAGCAGCACACTGCACTCGCCGGTGCGGAACAGGGGGCGCAGGCGTTCGACGACGTTGCCGCACTCCGCGAAGAAGCTGCGGTGGGTGAGGACACAGCCCTTGGGGCGGCCGGTGGTGCCGGAGGTGTACACGATCGTCGCGGGGTCGTCGGCCTTCGCCAGCGAGCCGCGCTCCTCGGCCGTCGCGTCGCTGACGTCCTTGCCCAGGCGGCCCAGTTCGTCGATGCCGCCGCCCTCGATCTGCCAGACGTGCTTGAGCTCGGGCAGCCCGTCGCGCACCGACTCCAGGGCGGCCGTGTGCCCGGCCGTCTCGACGACGCAGGCGGTCGCGCCCGAGTCGCTGAGGATCCACTGCACCTGCTCCGGCGAGCTGGTCTCGTAGACCGGCACGGTGACCGCGCCCGCGCTCCAGATCGCGAAGTCCAGCAGTGTCCACTCGTAGCGGGTGCGGGACATCAGCCCGACCCGGTCGCCCGGCTGCACGCCGGAGGCGATCAGGCCCTTGGCGGCGGCCCGGACCTCGTCGAGAAAGGCGACGGCCGTCACGTCCTGCCAGGCGTTGCCCACCTTGCGGGCGATCACGGCGACGTCCGGATGCTGCGCGGCGTTCCTGCGGACGATGTCCGTCAGGTTGCCGTCCGAGGGGACCTCGTACAAAGCCGGAAGGCTGAACTCGCGCAAGACTGCTGCTCCTCATAGGGCGCCGGCGCCACGACGTTGTGTGATGCGACGGTCCGGTCCAAGGCTCGGGCAGGGTGCTCAGGACCCGGCGGGAGCCGGTGGATCCCGCTGGCTGAAAACCTGAGCACGAATGGACTGCCCGGACGTTACCCGTCGGTATGGCGTCTCGGACAGGGGGGCCGTCGAGATGTTCGCTGCGTCACACAGTTGGTGCGTCAACGATGTTCCTGTCGGTGCTCCTGCGCGCAATGTAGTCGACGGGCTTCCCGACTGGCGAGTGATCGCAGGTCCGGCCGCCACTGTTCACCTTTGCCGCACGCGCTTACCCTTGATCGCCATGGCACCCACACCAGCCGGCGACCGCGGGACGCGTATCCACGTGGTCAGCGACGTGCACGGCAACGCGCGTGACCTGGCGCGGGCCGGGGACGGCGCGGACGCGCTCGTCTGCCTCGGGGACCTCGTCCTCTTCCTCGACTACGCCGACCACTCCCGCGGCATCTTCCCCGACCTGTTCGGCGTGGAGAACGCCGACCGCCTCGTGGCACTGCGCACCGCCCGCCGTTTCGAGGAGGCGCGTGCGCTGGGCGCGCGGTTGTGGGCCGGGGTGGGGGAGGACCGGGCGGCGGTGATCGAGCGGGCGGTGCGCAAGCAGTACGCCGAGATGTTCGCCGCGTTCCCGACGCCGACGTACGCCACCTACGGCAATGTCGATATACCGACACTGTGGCCGGAGTACGCCGGTCCGGGCACGACGGTCCTGGACGGCGAGCGCGTGGAGATCGGCGGCCGGGTCTTCGGCTTCGTGGGCGGCGGGCTGCGCACACCCATGCGCACGCCGTACGAGATCAGCGACGAGGAGTACGCGGCGAAGATCGAGGCGGTCGGCGAGGTCGACGTGCTGTGCACGCACATCCCGCCGGAGGTGCCGGAGCTGGTCTACGACACGGTGGCGCGGCGCTTCGAGCGGGGGAGCCGGGCGCTGCTCGACGCCATCCGCCGCACGCGGCCCCGCTACTCCCTCTTCGGGCACGTCCACCAGCCGCTCGTGGACCGGATGCGGATCGGGGCCACCGAGTGCGTCAACGTGGGGCACTTCGCGGGCAGCGGCCGCCCGTGGGTGCTGCAGTGGTGAGGCCGGCTGCCGGTATGCGCAGGTAGCGGTGACGGCGGGGGTGCGCCGCGCGGTAGCCTTCACGCTGCACACACGTGCGCACGACCACCTCTTGCCGGACCGCATTCGGAGGAGCCACGGCGATGGCGGAACACACCAGCTCGAGCATCGGGATCGAGGCGGCTCCGGCCGACGTCATGGCGGTGATCGCCGACTTCGCCCGCTACCCGGACTGGACCGGTGAGGTGAAGGAGGCGGAGGTCCTGAAGACCGACGGCCAGGGCCGCGCCGAGCAGGTCCGGCTGGTCATGGACGCCGGCGCGATCAAGGACGACCAGACGCTGGCCTACACGTGGAGCGGGGAGCACGAGGTCTCCTGGACGCTGGTGAGGTCCCAGATGCTGCGGTCCCTGGACGGTTCGTACCTGCTCAAGCCCGCCGGGCCGGGCACCACCGAGGTGACCTACCAGCTGACGGTGGACGTCAAGATCCCGATGCTGGGGATGATCAAGCGCAAGGCGGAGAAGGTGATCATCGACCGCGCGCTGGCCGGCCTGAAGAAGCGCGTGGAGTCCGGCGAGTAGCCTTCCCGCCACGCCGCCGGCCGGTGAGCAGCTTTCCCACCACGCCGTCGGCCACGGCGGCGGTCCCGCCCACGCCCGGTACGGTTCACCGTCATGCGCACCATCCTGATCACCGGGCCCGGCGGCAGCGGCCGTACCACCATCGCCGCGGCCACCGCGCTCGCTGCCGCCCGTGAGGGGGTCCGCACCCTCGTCCTCGGCACCGACCGCGGCGACAGCCTCGGGGCCGCGCTGGGGACCGTGACCGGCCCGGCCCCCGCCGAGGTCACGCCCGGCCTCACCGCCTGGCGCCCCGACCCCGCCGCCGGTTTCCGCGACGACCTCGCCCGGCTCCAGAAGCGCGCGTCCGGCGTTCTCGACCTCCTCGGTGCCGCTCCGCTCGACCCCGAGGAGTTCACCCCGCTGCCCGGCGCCGAGGAACTCGCGGTCCTGCGCGCCCTGCGTGAAGCCGCCCTCGCCGACACGCACGAGCTGCTCGTCGTCGACCTGCCGCCCACCCCGCAGGCCCTTGCCCTGCTCTCCCTCCCCGAGGAACTCCGCCGCTATCTGCGCCGCCTGCTCCCGCCGGAGCGGCAGGCCGCCCGCGCCCTGCGCCCCGTCCTCGGCAGGCTGGCGGGCGTGCCGATGCCCGCGGAGTGGCTGTACGAGACGGCGGCCCGCCGCGACCTCGAACTCGCCGCCGTGGAGGCCGTCCTCGCGGACCGGGACACGACGGTACGGCTCGTCGCCGAGCCCTCCCCGGCCGGCGGCGACGCCGTCCGCACCGCCGTACTCGGGCTGGCCCTGCGCGGCCTGCGCCCGGACGCGCTGATCGCCAACCGGGTGCTCCCCGAGGAGGCGTGCGACGGCTGGCTCGCCGGGCCGCTCGCCCAGCAGCGCAAAGCCCTCGACGACTGGCGCACCGCCCACGACCTGCGCCCCGTGCCCCACCTCGGGCACGACCCGCGCGGCACCGACGACCTCACCGCCCTCGCCGTACCCGCGGCCGGAAGGGCTCCCGCCAGGGTCGAGTGGGCCGTCGAGGACCGGCTCGCCGAGGACGGCGTGCTCGTCTGGCATCTCCCGATCCCCGGCGCCGTTCGCGAGAACCTCGACCTCGTCCGGCGCGGTGACGAAGTCGTCGTCACCGCCGAGGGATTCCGCCGTGTGCTGCCGCTGCCGTCCGCCCTGCGCCGGTGCACCGTCGCGGGCGCGGGCCTGCGCGAGGACGAGCTGCGCATCCGGTTCACGCCGGACCCGGAGCTGTGGCCGCGGACGCCGTGAAACCGCTGCGCCCGTTCGGGTAACGTCGTAGGGACGAGACGTAGTCAGGAGCCCGCCATGAGCGAAGAGCGCCCCCTCCCCGACGCCGCTCAGGAGCAGCCGGCCGACGAGTCGCGCCCCACGGGTGACGCCGACGCGTGGGCGACCGCGTGCGCCGAGGACCTCGAGGCGGAGAAGGCCCGCCGCCGGGACCGGCACGGGCCGCCGCCCGGCTCGGCCGCCGAGGAGCTGCGCCGGCTCGTCGACACCGTCGCCGACAAGCTTTCCGGACTTCAGGCGCCGCTGCTGGGCGCGGTGGGCGGGCCTGCCGCCCAGCAGATGGTGCAGCAGGTCGTGCAGCAGGCCAGGGCCGCCGTGGAACCCGTGATCGAGCGCAACCCGGACGTCTTCGACCACCTCGCCGCGGCGGGTCACGAACTGCTCGCCGCGTACCGCTCCGCGGTCCAGGCCCAGGAGCGCCGCTGGACGGCCGGCCCGGACGCCGGCAGCGCCAGCGACGAGCTCAAGGACCTCGGCGAGTCCGGCCGCGACCCCGGCGAGGGCACGGGACCGGGCCGGCGCATCGACTTGGACTGACCTTGCGCTCGGGTACGGTTGGCCGTAGCGGGGCTCGACCGAAACTGAGGGATTCATGGGACTCACCATCGGCGTCGACATCGGCGGCACGAAGATCGCGGCCGGCGTGGTAGACGAGGAAGGCAACATCCTCTCGACCCACAAGGTGCCGACCCCGGGCACGCCCGAGGGCATCGTGGACGCCATCGCCTCCGCGGTGGAGGGCGCGCGCGCGGGGCACGAGATCGTCGGCGTGGGAATCGGCGCCGCCGGATACGTCGACCGGCAGCGCTCGACGGTCTACTTCGCGCCCAACATCGACTGGCGCAACGAACCGCTCGAGGAAAAGGTCGAGGCACGCACCGGCCTGCCCGTCGTGGTGGAGAACGACGCCAACGCCGCCGCCTGGGGCGAGTACAAGTTCGGCGCGGGCAAGGGCCACCGCAACGTCATCTGCATCACGCTCGGCACCGGTCTCGGCGGCGGCATCATCATCGGCAACAAGCTGCGCCGCGGCCACTTCGGCGTGGCCGCGGAGTTCGGCCACATCCGGATGGTGCCGGACGGCCTGCTGTGCGGCTGCGGCTCGCAGGGCTGCTGGGAGCAGTACGCCTCCGGCCGCGCCCTCGTGCGGTACGCCAAGCAGCGCGCCAACGCCACCCCCGAGAACGCCGAGCTGCTGCTCGGGCTCGGGGACGGCACCCCCGACGGCATCGAGGGCAAGCACATCTCGATGGCCGCCCGCCAGGGCGACCCGGTCGCCGTCGACTCCTACCGCGAGCTCGCCCGCTGGGCCGGTGCCGGTCTGGCCGACCTCGCCTCGCTCTTCGACCCGTCCGCGTTCATCGTCGGCGGCGGCCTCTCCGAGGAGGGCGAGCTGGTCCTGGACCCGATCCGCAAGTCGTACAAGCGCTGGCTCGTCGGCGGCAACTGGCGCCCGGTCGCCGATGTGATCGCCGCCCAGCTGGGCAACAAGGCCGGTCTGGTCGGCGCCGCCGACCTCGCCCGGGAGCCCGACCCGATCATGTAGCCCGCCTCTTCGGGGCGCGGGCGCCAGGGATTCGGTGCTCGAACGCCTTCAGGGACGCGGGGCCGTACGCACACGCGGCTGTGCCGCGTGGCGCGGCCGGCCGCACACCGCCGGCGGTCGCACACGGACCCCGCGCCCCGGTTCGTCAGGCGCCGAAACCCCGGTCCCGACTACATTGACCCGCATGGCAACCTCCTCGCCGCTCCCCAACTCCCGCACCGAGGACGATGGTTCCGTCACCCTCCGCGTCCTCAGCTACAACATCCGCTCGATGCGCGACGACACCGCCGCGCTCGCCCGCGTGATCAGCGCCTGTGATCCCGACCTGGTCCTGCTCCAGGAGGCCCCCCGCTTCTTGCGCTGGCGCAAGAAACTGGCCCGCCTCGCCGCCGCTTCCGGCCGGATGGTCCTCTCGGGCGGGGCCACCGCCGCGGGGCCCGCGCTGCTGTGCTCGCTGCGGGCCACCGTGGAGCGCACCGAGGACGTGCTGCTGCCGCTCACCCCCGGACTGCACCGGCGTGGCTTCGCGACCGCCGTGGTCCGCTTCGGCCACGCTCGCCTGGGGGTGCTGAGCTGCCATCTGTCGCTCCGCGAGGAGGAGCGGTACGACCAGGGCGGCATGCTTCTCGACCAGCTCGCCGGGCTGGGCGCGGAGCATGTGATCGCGGGCGGCGACCTCAACGAACGGCCGGGCGGACGCACCTTCCGGCTGCTGGCCGACGGTCTTCAGGACTGCTGGGCGACCGCCCCCTGGGGCGGCGAGTACACCTCGACCCCGGCAGACCCCCACCAGCGTATCGACGCGATCTTCGCGACCAAGGGGATCGAGGTCCTCGGCTGCGGGGTGCCCCACGGTCACCCCGGGGTGACCAAGACGGACCTGAGGGCGGCCACGGACCACCTTCCGGTCCTGGCCGCGCTCAGAATCCCGTCGGCGTGAGCGGGTCAGACCACCGCGCCCCGCCCCGGATCGTCGTCGTCCTCCTCGTCCGTCCGCAGCCGCATCACCAGCGTCGCGAACCCGCCCAGGAAGCCGCCGATGCCGAGGGTGGTCAGCCACCACGTCATGTCCCAGCCGAGCACCACCGCCAGCAGAAGCAGCACCGGCCCGCCGATCACCCCCAGCCACGCGAACTTGGCCGTGGCGTCGGAGGCGGGCAGCGGCGGCGGCTCCGGCGGCACGAAGTGGCCCTCGTCGTCCTCGGTGAAGTCGTCCTCGGACGGCTCGGGCGTCGTGTAGTCCCGGGGCCCGCCGCCCACGCCGGGTGCGAAGGTCACCGAGCTGCCGAGCGGCTCCGGCGTCTCCTTCTTCGGCTCCGCCTTCCGCTCGGCAGGCTCACCCCCGCCGTCGTTCGGCTCGGCCTCCAGCAGCGCCAGATCCTCTATCGACTTGAAGGGCTTCGCGCCGGGCGGGTCCGGCGGCTCGTCCCCGAACCCGGCGACGATCGCCGCCCAGGCGGCGTCCTCGTCGAACGGCACCTGCTGCTCACCGGGCTCGCGCCGGTCCCCGGCACGGCCCTCCCGATCCTCCCGCTCCTCGCGGTCCTCGCGCTCGGAGTCGTGCTCAGCCACCTGTGGCCGTCCCTTCCTTGCCGACACTGGGTGCGAGCCGGCCGATGAACGCGAGGCTCTCCTCGAAGATCCGGTCCGCGTCGTAGTCCAACGTCGCCACGTGGTAGCTCTGTTCCAGCAGGGTCTCCCGCACGTCCGTGGAGGACACCCGGCTCAGGATCCGTGCCGGGTCGGCCGGTGGCACTACATGGTCCTGGGGGCTGTGCAGAAGCAGCAGCGGCTGGGTGACCCGCGGCAGCTCGGCGTCGACGACCCGGAAGAAGTTCCGCAGGGAGTGCGCGGCGCGCAGCGGGACCCGGTCGTAGCCGACCTCGACGACGCCGGGCCGGGCGATGTCGCTGGTGATCCCCTTCGTCGACCGCACGACGTGGCGGGCGACCGGCAGGGCGTACGCCGACAGTCCGTGCACCTTGTTCGCAGGGTTGACGACCACGACGCCGCTGACCGCGGCCCCGTGCCGGGCCGCGAGGCGCAGCGCCAGGGCGCCGCCCATCGACAGGCCGAACACGAACACCTGGGCGCACCGGCGGCTGAGGGCACGCAGCTCGCGGTCCACCTCGGCGTACCAGTCCTGCCAGCCCGTGAGCTCCATGTCCTCCCATCGCGTGCCGTGCCCGGGAAGCAGCGGAAGCGTGACGGTGAGGCCGCGCTCGGCGAGGTACTCCGCCCAGGGGCGCAGTGACTGGGGGGAACCGGTGAAGCCGTGGCAGAGCAGCACGCCGACTTCTCCGCCGTCATGGCGGTACGGCTCGGCTCCAGGAAGGACCGGCACCTTCGGTCTCCTGTTCATGTGAGGGTGATGTGAGAAGAGTTCAGGTCGCTTCACCGTACGCGACCGCACTGACACCGACCAGGGCCGTCGGAGTCTTTGCCGGGCCGCCGGGTTAAGGTCTCATCGACAGACACAGGAGGCACTCGGTTGTTGTACGGCGCGATGAAGGTTTCCATCGGGGGACCGCTGAAGCTCGTCTTCCGGCCCTGGGTGGAGGGCCTGGAGAACGTCCCCGCCGAGGGCCCCGCCATCCTGGCGAGCAACCACCTGTCCTTCTCCGACTCGTTCTTCCTGCCCGCGGTGCTCGACCGCAAGGTCACCTTCATCGCGAAGGCCGAGTACTTCACGACGCCCGGCGTCAAGGGCCGTCTGACCGCCGCCTTCTTCAAGGGCGTGGGTCAGCTCCCGGTGGACCGCTCCGGGGCCCGCGGCGCGGGCGAGGCCGCGATCAGGAGCGGCATAGAGGTCGTCGAGAGCGGTGAGCTGTTCGGCATCTACCCGGAGGGAACCCGCTCGCCCGACGGCCGCCTCTACCGCGGCAAGCCCGGCGGCCTCGCGCGCGTGGCGCTCGCCACCGGCGCGCCCGTCATCCCGGTCGCGATGATCGACACGGAGAAGATCCAGCCGCCCGGCAAGGTCCTGCCGAAGCTGATGCGGCCCGGCATACGGATCGGCAAGCCGCTGGACTTCAGCCGCTACCAGGGCATGGAGCACGACCGTTTCGTGCTCCGCGCGGTGACCGACGAGGTCATGTACGAAATCATGAAGCTCTCCGGCCAGGAGTACGTCGACATGTACGCGACCGCCGCCAAGCGGCAGATCGCTGACGCGGCGAAGGCGGAGAAGGAAGCGGCCAAGGCGGCCAGGGCCGCGCTCGCGCAGGCCGGGAAGGAACAGGCGCAGAAGGAAAAGGACCAGGCCGGCCAGGAGTGACGGCCGAACCGGGGGGTGGGGGACGTGGCCGCGCGTGAGCGAGTCATGAGGATGTCGGTCGAGCAGCCGCTGTGGCGGGCGCTCACCGGATACCGCGTGCTCACGATGATGTACGCGATCGGGCTCTTCGCCAGTGCCTACGACGAGATCGCGCACCCCCGGGTGGCCCTCGCCTACTACGCCGTCCTCGCCGTGTGGACGCTGGCCACCCTGCCGCAGGTCGCGGGCGCCGCGAGCTGCACCAAGCGCTTCCTCGCCGCCGACCTCACCGTCGCCCTGACAGGCATCCTCCTCACCCGGGTCGCCGAGTCGCCCGAGCGGATCGAGGCCGGCGCCCCGACCCTGCCGTCGATATGGACCGCGGGCGCCGTGCTGGCCTTCGCCATCAAGGGCGGGTGGCGCTGGGCGGCCTTCGCCTCCACGCTGGTCGCCGCCGCCAACCTGGTCCACCGCTCCGGCGTACCGACCCGTGACACCGTCCACATGGTGCTGCTGGTCTGGATCGCCTCCATCGCCATCGGGTACGTCGTCGAGGTCGCCCGCGCCTCCGAGCGCACCCTCGCCCGCGCCCTGGAGATCGAGGCCGCGACCCGGGAGCGGGAGCGGCTCGCCCGGGACATCCACGACAGCGTGCTCCAGGTGCTGGCCATGGTGCAGCGGCGCGGCGCGGTCATCGGCGGCGAGGCGGCCGAGCTGGGGCGGCTCGCCGGTGAGCAGGAGGTGGCCCTGCGCACGCTGGTCTCCGGCGGCCTGGTGCCGGTCTCCCGGGTGTCGGAGGACGCCGCCGAGGGGGCGGTCGTACGCACCGTCGAGGAACCGGACGACGACGGTCCCGTCGATCTGCGGGCGCTGCTCGCCCCGTTCGCGGCCGCCCGGGTCGGACTCGCCGAGCCCGGCGCGCCGGTCCGGCTGCCGCCGCTCGCCGCCCGGGAGCTGGCCGCCGCCGTGTCGGCGGCCCTGGACAACGTCCGCCGGCACGCCGGCGCGGACGCCCGGGCCTGGATCCTGGTCGAGGACGAGCCCGACGCGGTGATCGTGACCGTCCGCGACGACGGCCCCGGCATCCCCGAGGGCCGCCTCGCGCAGGCGGAGGGCGAGGGGCGGCTCGGCGTGGCGCTGTCGATCCGCGGCCGGCTGCGCGACCTCGGCGGTACGGCCGAGCTGATCTCGACGCCCGGACAGGGCACGGAAGTAGAGCTGAGGGTACCGAAGCAGATGGCACGGGGGCAGCGATGAGCGCACGGCAGGGGCCGATCAAGGTGATGGTGGTCGACGACCACCCCATGTGGCGCGACGCGGTCGCCCGTGACCTGGCCGAGGCCGGCCTGGAGGTGGTCGCCACCGCCGGCGACGGCGACCAGGCGGTTCGCCGTGCCAAGGCGGCGGCGCCCGACGTCCTCGTCCTCGACCTCAACCTGCCCGCCAAGCCCGGCGTCCAGGTCTGCAAGGAACTCGTCGCCCACAACCCGGGCCTGCGCGTCCTGGTGCTGTCGGCCAGCGGTGAGCACGCCGACGTGCTGGAGGCCGTGAAGTCCGGCGCGACCGGCTACCTGCTGAAGTCCGCGTCCACCGGGGAACTGCTGGACGCCGTGCGCCGTACGGCGGCCGGGGACCCGGTCTTCACGCCGGGCCTGGCCGGTCTGGTGCTCGGCGAGTACCGGCGCCTCGCCTCCGACCCGGCGCCGCGTGCCACGACGGACGCCGACGAGCCGAGGGCGCCCCGGCTGACCGACCGCGAGACCGAGGTGCTGCGGCTGGTGGCCAAGGGGCTCAGCTACAAGCAGATCGCCGAACGGCTGGTCATCTCCCACCGCACGGTCCAGAACCACGTCCAGAACACCCTCGGCAAGCTCCAGTTGCACAACCGGGTGGAGCTGGTCAGGTACGCGATGGAGCGCGGCCTCGACGAGGAGTAGCCCCGGCCGGACCAACCTGGCGCCGACTCACCGGAATTGCCCTTACGGGCCATGCCGTAGTGACCTGAGTCACCATTAGCGTGCTCGTACGGCACACGGCAACCGCGGCGAAGGGACAATTCCATGCGGGTCGGAGTACTGACCGGAGGCGGCGACTGCCCCGGGCTCAACGCCGTCATCCGGGGCATCGTCCGCAAGGGCGTGCAGGAGTACGGCTACGACTTCGTCGGCTTCCGGGACGGCTGGCGCGGTCCGCTCGACGGTGATCTGATGCGCCTCGACATCCCGGCCGTACGGGGCATCCTGCCCCGTGGCGGCACGATCCTCGGCTCCTCGCGCACCAACCCGTTCCAGCACGAGAACGGTGTCGCCCGGATCAAGGAGAACCTCGCCAAGCAGGAGGTCGACGCGCTCGTCGTGATCGGCGGCGAGGACACCCTGGGCGTCGCCGCACGCTTGTCCGACGACTACGGGGTGCCCTGCGTCGGCGTCCCGAAGACGATAGACAACGACCTGTCCGCCACCGACTACACCTTCGGCTTCGACACCGCCGTCGGCATCGCGACCGAGGCGATCGACCGCCTGCACACCACCGCCGAGTCCCATATGCGCGTCCTGGTGGTCGAGGTGATGGGCCGGCACACCGGCTGGATCGCCCTCCACTCCGGCCTGGCGGGCGGCGCCAACGTCATCCTCATCCCCGAGCAGCGCTTCGACGTCGACCAGGTGTGCGCCTGGGTGACGTCCCGCTTCAAGGCGTCGTACGCGCCGATCGTCGTCGTCGCGGAGGGAGCCGTGCCCAGGGACGGCGACATGGTCCTCAAGGACCAGTCCCTCGACTCCTTCGGGCATGTCCGGCTGTCCGGGGTCGGCGAGTGGCTGGCCAAGGAGATCGAACGGCGGACCGGCAAGGAGGCCCGCACGACGGTCCTCGGGCACGTCCAGCGGGGCGGCACACCGAGCGCCTTCGACCGCTGGCTCGCCACCCGCTTCGGACTGCACGCCATCGACTGCGTCCGCGACGCAGACTTCGGCTCCATGGTCGCCCTGCGCGGAACCGGCATCGTCCGGGTCCCGATCGCCGACGCCACGGCCCGCCTGAAGACGGTCGACCTGACGCTGTACGAGGAGGTCGGGGTGTTCTTCGGCTGACCGGCGGCCCCCGGGTATGGGCCGTATATTCGGCCCATACCCCTGCGGAACAGGAGAAGCCGTGGAGATCCTGGCCTTCGGTGTGCAGGCCGACGAGAAGCCCCTGATCGAACGGGCCTTCCAGGGCCACCACGACATCCGCTGCCTGGACGTCTTCCTCACCGAGGACACCGCCCCCATCGCCGCCGGCCACGAGATCATCTCCACCAGCGTCAACGCCGGCCTCGGCGCGCCGGTGCTGTCCACCCTCGCGGCCGGCGGCACCCGGATGGTCGCCCAGCGCTCGACCGGCTTCAACAACATCGACCTCGACGTCGCCCAGCGGCTCGGCATGACGGTGGCCCGGGTGTCGTACTACTCGCCGTACGCGGTCGCCGAGTTCGCCTGGGCCCTCGCCATGGCCGTCAACCGCCGTATCGTCCGCGCCTCCACCCGCACCCGCGACTTCGACTTCCGCCTCGACGGCCTGATGGGCCGCGACATGCACGGCCGCACCGCCGGCGTCCTCGGCACCGGCAAGATCGGCGAGGCGTTCGCCCGGATCGCGCACGGCTTCGGCATGCGGCTGCTCGGCTGGGACATCGCGGAGAACCCCGAGTGCATGCAACTCGGCATGACCTATGTCCCCAAGGAGCAACTGCTCGCCGAGTCCGACCTGGTCACCCTGCACGTGCCGCTGATGCCGGAGACCACGCACCTCATCGACGCGGACGCCCTGAAGTCGATGAGGGACGACGCGATCCTGATCAACTCCAGCCGCGGCGGCCTGATCGACACCGCCGCCCTCGTCCACGAGCTGCGCGCGGGCCGCTTCACCGGCGTAGGCCTCGACGTGTACGAGGCGGAGGCCGGGCTGTTCTTCCTCGACAAGTCCCTCCAGGCCGTCGAGGACGACACCCTGGCCCGCCTCGTCACCTTCCCGAACGTCCTGGTCACCTCGCACCAGGCGTACTACACCGTGGACGCCGTCGCCCAGATCGTCGACGCCACGGTGAAGAACGTCCTCGACTACACCGCCGGCCGCCGCTCGCAGAACGTGCTGGTGCCCCGCAGCTGACCGGCCAGTTCCCGCACCACGTCGGCCCCGTTCAGGGTCAGTACCGACTCCGGGTGGAACTGCACGCCGGCGAAGCCGGCTCCCCGCACGGCATGCACCT
The DNA here is from genome assembly GCF_043204795.1 of Streptomyces sp. NPDC047706. Lineage (NCBI taxonomy): Bacteria > Bacillati > Actinomycetota > Actinomycetes > Kitasatosporales > Streptomycetaceae > Streptomyces > Streptomyces sp. NPDC047706. The sequence goes on from NZ_JBIDCW010000010.1 coordinate 83,758, forward strand.
CACCGGACGCGCTCCGGCTGACCTCGATGCCGTGCGCGGCCAGCTCGGCCGCCGTCTCGTCGTCGCAGCGCGCCACGAAGCTGTTGTAGAAGCCGACGGTCTCCGCCCGTCCGAACAGGTCGATCGTCGTCTGCGCCCCCTGGTACGGGACCTGTTTGCGCACGACGTCCAGCCCGAGCTCCACCGCGATCAGCTCGTGCCCCAGGCACACGCCCAGCACCCCGTGCCGGTGCTCCCGGAGCGCCTCGGCGGTCAGCTCCCGCAGGAACCGCATCCTCGGATCGCCCAGGTCGCACGGGTCACCGGGGCCGGGCCCGATGACGAGCGGCCCCTCGTGCGCGCGCACCGCCGCACGCAGTCCGGGCTCGTCGTAGCGGCGTACGGTGACGGTCAGGCCCGAGGACCGCAGCAGATGCGCGAGCATCACGGTGAAGGTGTCCTCGCCGTCGACGACCAGGGCGTGCCCGGCGAGTTCCTCCGTCCGCTCCCGCATCCGCAGCCAGAACGGCGCGAGGTGCGCCCGGCGCCCGTCCAGCGCGGCCCGCACCCGGGGGTCGTCGGCCAGCACGGGCCGTACGGCCTCCTCGCGCGGACACTGTTCCAGCACGCCCAGCGCCGCCAGCACCCCCGCCGCCTTGGCGTGCGTCTCCGCGACCTCGCCCGCCGGGTCCGAGCCGCGCACGAGCGTGGCGCCCACCGGCACCCGCAGCCGCCCGGCCGCGTCGATGTCGGCGGTGCGGATGAGGATGGGGGAGTCCAGGGTCTGCGCCCCGCCGGAGTCCCGGCCGAGCAGGGCGAGCGCCCCGCCGTAGTACCCCCGCCCGCCGGCCTCGTGCCGCTCGATGACCCGGCAGGCGTTCTGCACCGGTGAGCCGGTGACGGTCGCGGCGAACATGGTCTCCTTCAGCACCTGGCGCACATCGAGCGAGGACCGGCCGCGCAGCTCGTACTCGGTGTGCGCCAGGTGCGCCATCTCCTTCAGCCGCGGCCCGACGACGACCCCGCCCATGTCGCCCACGGCGCACATCATCTTGAGCTCCTCGTCCACGACCATCGACAGCTCCTCGATCTCCTTGCCGTCGGCCAGGAAGCCGAGCAGGTGCTCCGGCGTCGGCCCTTCGGCGGGGTAGCGGTACGTGCCGCTGATCGGGTTCATGACGACCGTCCCGCCGGACATCCGCACATGCACCTCGGGGCTGGCCCCGAGGAGGGTCCGGTCGCCGGTGTGCACCAGGAACGTCCAGTACGCGCCCCGCTCCCCGACCAGCAGCCGACGGAACAGCGCGAGCGCGTCGGCCCGGCCGAACCCCTCGATCCCGCCCTCGTACGTCCGCCGGATGACGAAGTTGGCCCCCTCGCCCCGCCCGATCTCCTCCCGCAGCACCCGCCCGACGATCCCGGCGTACTCCTCGTCGCCGACGTCGAAGCCACCGCCCTCGACGCGTACCTCGTGGGCGGGCAGCCGCCGCAGCGCCTCGGCGAGCGGGACGGCGTACGACTCCTCGGGGACGAGCGCCAGCAGAGGGGTGCCGTCGTCGCGGACGTCGAAGCCGCGCTCGCGGATCTGGCGGTACGGGACGAGCGCGAGGCTCTCGCCGGGGAGGTCCGCGAGGCGGTCGTACGCGCGCACCGGGCCGAGCAGCACTTCCACCGTGTCGTGGTCGTGGCCCGGGGCGCGGCGGCGGAGCAGGGCGAAGGGGCGGTCGCCGTGCGCGAGCTGTGCCAGGTCCATGGTTCCTCTTCCGTCTTCATGATCGGGTGCGAGGAACGGGCTCCGGGAAACGCCGAAGGCCGCCCCTCGGGCGGCCTTCGGCGTCGTCTTCCGTACGCGCAGTCAGTGGGCCGCCGAGGAAGCGGTCCACCACCAGTTCTGGATCGAGTGCGCGCACATGTGCCGCACCTTACCCCACGTCCGCGGAGCGTCACCCGTGTCTCACTTCCTGGGCGGCGGGCAGGACGGCCGCACGGCACCCCTTAGTGTTGGGGTTGTGACCGTGAACGCTAAGACCAGCGCGAGCGCTGGCAACACCTGGCGAGACCTGCCCGCGGCGCAGCAGCCCGAGTACCCCGACACCGAGGCTCTGCGCGCAGTGATCGCGGACCTCGAGTCGTATCCGCCGCTCGTCTTCGCGGGCGAGTGCGACCAGCTGCGCGCCCGGATGGCGGCCGTCGCCAAGGGAGAGGCGTTCCTCCTCCAGGGCGGCGACTGCGCCGAGGCGTTCGACGCCGTCTCCGCGGACCAGATCCGCAACAAGCTCAAGACCCTGCTCCAGATGGGCGCCGTGCTGACGTACGCGGCGTCCGTGCCCGTGGTGAAGGTGGGCCGGATCGCCGGCCAGTACTCCAAGCCGCGCTCCAAGCCGACCGAGACCCGCGACGGCGTGACGCTCCCGACCTACCGGGGCGACTCCGTCAACGGCTTCGACTTCACCGAGGCGGCTCGCGTCCCGGACCCACAGCGGCTGAAGCAGATGTACCACGCGTCCGCCTCCACGCTGAACCTGGTGCGCGCCTTCACCACCGGCGGCTACGCCGACCTGCGCCAGGTGCACGCCTGGAACCAGGACTTCGTGAAGTCGTCCCCGTCCGGCCAGCGCTACGAGCAGCTCGCCCGCGAGATCGACAACGCGCTGAACTTCATGCACGCCTGCGGGGCCGACCCCGAGGAGTTCAAGACCGTCGAGTTCTTCTCCTCGCACGAGGCGCTGCTGCTCGACTACGAGTCCGCGCTCACCCGTGTCGACTCGCGCACCGGGCAGCTGTACGACGTCTCGGCGCACATGGTGTGGATCGGGGAGCGCACCCGGCAGCTGGACCACGCGCACGTCGAGTTCGCCTCGAAGATCCGCAACCCGATCGGCATCAAGCTCGGCCCGGCGACCACGGCCGAGGAGGCGCTCCAGTACATCGACCGGCTCGACCCGGACCGCGAGCCGGGCCGGCTGACGTTCGTCGTGCGGATGGGCGCCGACAAGGTCAGGGACAAGCTGCCGGAGCTGGTCGAGAAGGTCACCGCCTCGGGCGCCGTCGTGGCCTGGGTGTCCGACCCGATGCACGGCAACACCTTCGAGGCGGCCTCCGGCCACAAGACCCGCCGCTTCGACGACGTGCTCGACGAGGTCAAGGGCTTCTTCGAGGTGCACAAGGAGCTCGGCACCCACCCGGGCGGCATCCACGTGGAGCTGACCGGTGACGACGTCACCGAGTGCGTGGGCGGCGGCGACGAGATCTTCGTCGACGATCTGCACCAGCGCTACGAGACGGCCTGCGACCCCCGGCTGAACCGCAGCCAGTCGCTCGACCTGGCATTCCTGGTCGCGGAGATGTACCGGGACCAGTAGCGGCGCGGGGGGGGGGGGGGGCCCCCCGGGGGGGGGGGGGGGCGGCAGCTACGTGACGCCCCCCCCCACGTGGACGCCCGCCCCGCCCCGCGGGGGTGTGAGTGGGAGCCAGACCGAGCCCG
>NZ_JBIDCW010000010.1:87230-233764 GCF_043204795.1 Streptomyces sp. NPDC047706
GCCGGGTTTACGGTCTGTTTTTTCTGGGACCGGACCTCGCCCGCGCCCCGGCCGCGGGCCGCCGCGCGGGGCGTTTGGGGTGGGGCCCCCCACCCCCCCCCCCCCCCCCCCCCCACCACTTTTGCGGCCCGGATCCGCCGGGTAAGGTTAGGTTAGCCTCACCGATCAACGGGGACGGCACCACGAATCCAGCCCGGCGGGAGGTGAACCGCGTGTACGTCTGCAGTTGCTTCGGGATCACCGAGCAGCAGGTTCAGCAGCACGCGGAGAACGGCGCCTGCACCCCCCGCCAGATAGCCTCGGCCTCCAAGGCGGGCACGGACTGCGGCGGCTGTGTGCGCCGTATCCAGGCTCTGCTCGGCCGCGGCAGCTGCCCGCGCCGGGAACTGGCGGAACAGGGCAGGTCGCCCCTGGCCGACGTGGCACAGCCGGCCGCCGCCGCGCAGGTGGCCGCCGAGGCCGCCTGAGCGTCTCAGCCGCCGTACTTGGCCGACTCCTTGGAGTCGGGCTGGCTCTGCTCGATCAGCGTCGAGAGATAGAGCGACTCACCCAGCTTGTCGATCAGTTCGAGCTGTGTGTCCAGGTAGTCGATGTGATGCTCCTCGTCCGCGAGGATCGCCTCGAAGATGTTCGCCGACGTGATGTCGGCCTTGGCGCGCATGATCTCCACACCGCGCCGCAACCGGTCGATGGCCTCCACCTCGACCTCCCGGTCCGCCTGGAACATCTCGGTCACGGTCTGGCCGACGCGGACGTGGAAGAGCCGCTGGTAGTTGGGCAGGCCGTCCAGCAGCAGGATGCGCTCCGTGAGCACCTCCGCGTGCCGCATCTCGTCGAACGACTCGTCCCGGGTGTACTTGGCGAGCTTCGTCCACCCCTTGTGGTCCTGCAGCTTGGAGTGCAGGAAGTACTGGTTGATCGCGGTCAGCTCGGCGGTCAGCTGCTCGTTGAGCAGTTCGAGCACCTCGGGGTCGCCCTGCATGAGGGGGCTCCTTCCACGGCGGGGAGTCGAAAAGGGAGGTTGCGCCGCATGATTGCACCGGGTGTCGAAGATCGTCCAGTAAGTGCGTACTTAGTAAGTAAGTGCATGCTTGGTAAAACTAGAACGGCTTGTCCTGGTTGTCCCGTCCTGGACGGGGCTGGTCCTGTGCACCGTCCACCGTCTGTCAGGATGGAGGCATGGGTCACCCGGTGGAGCGCGAATCTGGAGCAGCGGCATCGTTCGAGCTTCCGCCGGGGCAGCGAGTGCAGCGCGGATGGCCGGTCACGCACTACGGTCCGGTGCCCAAGTTCCGGCCCGAGCGCTGGGAGTTCAGGGTCTTCGGCGCCACCGCCGACGCAGAGAAGCGCTGCTGGACCCACGAGGAGTTCACGGCCCTGCCGTACACCACCGTGACGGCCGATCTGCACTGCGTCACCAAGTTCAGCATGCTCGGGGCGGAGTGGGGTGGCATCCCCGCCCGGACCATCCTCGACCTCGCGCCGCCCGCACCGGATGTCACCCATGTGATGGTGTGGGCGGAGTACGGCTTCAGCTCCAACCTGCGGCTGTCGGACTTCGCCTCCGAGCGCGCCATCTTCGCCACCCACAAGGACGGTGAGCTGCTCACCGCCGAACACGGCTTCCCGCTGCGCCTGATCGTCCCGCACCTGTACGCCTGGAAGGGCCCGAAGTGGGTGCGCGGCGTGGAGTACATGACCGCCGACCGTCGCGGTTTCTGGGAGGAACGCGGCTACCACAACATCGGCGATCCCTGGCGGGAGCAGCGCTACTCGTACCAGGAGGAGCCCGGGGACGGCCCCGAGCTCTGACCCCTGCCGGCCGCGGTCAGTGGTGGTACTGGTGCACCACCGCGTGGCCCTTGCCCCGGCCGATCATCCACTTGTTGACCGGGACCGTGACCACGAAGGCGACCGCGAGGGCGATCGCCAGGACGGCCCAGAAGAGCGCCGTGTCGAGTCCCGCGTCCATCGCCCCCGGCCAGAACGCGATCACGCCGTTGTCGACCAGCTCCATCACGGCGATGGACAGCGTGTCCGCGGCCAGCGCCACCCGGATGCCGGCCCGCAGGCCCACGCCCGCCCTGAGTACTCCGCGCAGGGTGAGGGCGTAGCCGAAGAAGAAGGCCAGCACGACCGCCAGGGCCAGGGTCGGTACGTCGCCCCAGCCGAGCGCGGTGCCGATGACCATGCCGAGCACCTCGCCGACGGCGCAGCCGGTGAGGCAGTGCAGGGTGGCCCGGACGGCCATGGGCCAGCCGGCCGGGGAGGGTGCTGGTGCGTGCCGCGCGTGCTCGTGCTGCATACGTGCCCCCAATGTCCAGGTGGTGGTTCCCGTAACAGCGGCAACCATATACCCCCTGGGGGTATTCCTCGGTCTACTCCTCGGGCTGTTCCCCGGCCCTTCAGGAATCCCGTAGCTTCTTCAGCCGCTCCACATCGGCCGCGTGCCCCTGCTTGCCGCCGGGTGTCTCGATGATCAGCGGCACCCCCTCGGTGGCGGGGTGGGTCATCAGGGCGCGGAACGGATCCTCGCCGATGTGGCCGGCGCCGATGTTCTCGTGCCGGTCCTTGTGGGCGCCGACCAGGTCCTTGGAGTCGTTGGCGTGGATCAGCTTCAGCCGGCCCTCGCCGACCGTGCCGACCAGCAGGTCCAGCGTCCGGTGCATCCCGTCCGGGCCCGTCAGGTCGTGCCCGGCGGCGAAGACGTGGCAGGTGTCGAGACACACGCCCAGCTTCGGATGGGCGTCCAGGGCCTCGAAGTACGGCCCGAAGTCCCAGGTGCGTGAGCACAGCGAGGCGCCCTGGCCCGCCGTGGACTCCAGCAGGACGTACGGGTCGTCGTCGGTGAGCTCGTCGAGCAGCGGCAGCAGGTACTCCCTTACCTGCTTCAGGGCCACCGAACGCTTCCGCCCGCCGGTCGCGCTGCCCGTGTGCACGACCACGCCGAGCGCGCCGATCGCCCGCCCGCGGCGCAGCGAGTGCCGCAGCGACTCCACCGACCGCTCGGCGGTGGCCTCGGTGTGCGAGCCGAAGTTGATCAGATAGGGCGCGTGCACGTACACCGGGATCGACTCCTCGGCGCACGCCGCGCGGAACGCCTCGTCCTGGCGCGGGTCACCGGCCGGCGTGGCCCAGCCACGCGGGTTGGCGACGAAGACCTGCACGGTCTCGGCCTTCAGGTCGTGGGCGTAGGTGAGGCCCACGGAGTGCAGGCCGCCGGCGACGGGGACGTGACCGCCGACGGGGTTGCGGGAGGGACCGGGGTGCTGACTCTTCACCCGTTCAGGGTGTCACGCGACCCCCGGCGCCCCGTCAGCGGATCTGGAGGGTGATCGTCGACCCCTTGGGCGCGGTCTCGCCGCCCGGGACGGACTGCCGGCGCACGGTGTCGCCGAACAGACCGAGCAGTCCGCGGTCCTCCTCGACCTCGAAACCGGCGCCCCGGAGTCTCTGCCTTGCCTCGTCCACGCTGTCGCCCACCACGTCCGGAACCTCGATCATCTCCGGACCCTTGGAAAGGGTCAGCGTCACCGTGTCGCCCGCGGCGGCCTCGCCGTCGGGTCCCGGGTCCTGCCGGGCGACCTGCCCTGCCTCGTGCTCCGAGTTGATCCGCCCGGCGGCGACCCGCACCTTCAGGCCCGCCTCCTGGAGCCGCTCCCTGGCCTCGCCCAGGTCGCCGCCGGTGACGTCGGGGACGTCCACCCGGGCGCCCTTGCTGACGGTGAGCGCGATCGCCGTGCCGGCGCGGGTCGTCGTGTCCGTCGCCGGGTTCGTGCCGATCACGAAGCCGCGCGGGACGTCCTCGCTGAAATCCCGGGTCACCATGCCCGGTTCCAGCCCGCTGTCCTCGAGCACGCCGCGCGCCTTGTCCAGCCGATGGCCCGCGACGTCCGGCACCTTCACCGTCTCGGGACCGTCGGAGACGGTCAGCGTCACGGAGTCGTTGTGCCGGATCCGGGCGCCCGGCGCCGGGTCGGTGCTGATGATCGTGCCGCGCCGCACCGTGTCGCTGTAGGCGTGCTTGACCTGCCCGACCTCCAGCCCGGCGTCCGCGAGCCGGTCCTCGGCCTGCGCCTCGGTCTTCGCCAGCAGCGGCGGCACCTGGGTGAACTGGCCGGAGTTGATGTACCACACGCCCGTACCGAGGCCCAGCGCGAGCAGCACCGCGGCGACGACCGTGGCGACGCCGCGCCGGGGCCGGGTCCGGCGGCGCGGGGCGTCGTCGAGGGGCGGCGACTCCAGACGGCTGGTCCGGTTGTAGCGGGACTCGTCGTCGTCCTCGTTCACGGGCAGCCGGCGCAGCGCGGTCAGCGCGCGCGGGATCACGCTCGTCCGGTCGTCGGCGTTGTCGTGCTCCGCGGTGACCGCCTGCGGGGGCACCGCGTCGAGCTGCTCGGCGCCGAGCGCCCCGCGGGCCTCACGGGTCAGCGCGAGCAGCGCCACGGCGTCGCAGGGGCGGACCTCCGGCATGCGGGCGGTCGCCGCGGCGACCAGCTCGTCCAGCTCGAACGCCAGGCCGGGCACCGCGGCCGAGGGCGGCGGGACGTCCTCGTGCACATGCCGGTAGAGCACCTGGGCGGCGGAGTCCCCCGTGTGCGGCTTGCCGCCGGTCAGCATCTCGTAGAGCACCACACCGCACGCGTAGACGTCGACACGGGGATCGGCGCTGCCGTGCTCGATCTGCTCCGGGGCGAGGTAGGAGACGGTGCCCAGGACCGACCCGGTGGTGTGGGTGACCGTGTCCACGGCCCGGACCAGGCCGAAGTCGGCCACCTTGACCCGTCCGTCGTCCCCTATCAGGACGTTCTCCGGCTTCATGTCCCGGTGCACGAACCCGGCGCGGTGGGCGGCGCCCAGCGCGGCCAGGACCGGCTCCAGGATGTCCAGCGCGGCCCGCGGCTGCAGCGCCCCCCGCTCGCGCAGCACGTCCCGCAGGGTGCAGCCGGAGACGTACTCCATGGCCAGGTAGACGTACGCCCCGTCCGCCCCCTGGTCGAACACCTGGACGACGTTGGGGTGGGCGAGCCGGGCCACCGACTTGGCCTCGCGGATGAAGCGCTCGACGAAGGAGGCGTCCACTGCCAGGGTCGGATGCATCACCTTGAGCGCGAGGACGCGGTCGAGGCGGGTGTCCACGGCCCGGTAGACCGTGGCCATCCCGCCGACCGCGATCCGCGCGTCGACGCGGTAGCGGCCGTCGAGCAGCTGCCCGACCAGAGGGTCTTGAAGGGTCGTGTCCACGCAGGCGAGTGTACGAGCCGTCACCGACACCACCGGCCGGTTCCCGGACCATCGGGGCGGTACTGCAGCCGACCTGTGACGTGCCTTACCCGACTGTGCCCTCGGCGCCGTACCGGGTCATTGGAAGGCGGGCCGTTCCGGGTCCAGTGCGGCCGTGCCCGCCACCGGCGACGACGCCTGAGCGAAGTGGCGCCTCGGGATACGCCCCGCCCGCCGGGCCAGCCGCCCCGCCTCCACGGCGCCGCGCATGGCGGTGGCCATCAGCACCGGCTCCTGCGCCCGGGTCACCGCTGAGGCGAGCATCACACCCGCGCACCCCAGCTCCATCGCGAACGCCGCGTCCGACGCCGTACCCGCTCCCGCGTCCAGGATCACCGGCACCCGCGCGTGCTCGACGATCAGCTGGAAGTTGTGCGGGTTGCGGATGCCGAGGCCGGAGCCGATCGGCGACCCGAGCGGCATGATCGCGGCGCAGCCCACGTCCTGGAGCTTGCGGGCGAGGACGGGGTCGTCGTTGGTGTACGGCAGCACCGTGAAGCCGTCGTCCACCAGCGTCTCCGCGGCGTCCAGCAGCTCGATCGGGTCGGGCAGCAGGGTGCGCTCGTCGGCGATGACCTCCAGCTTGACCATGTCGGTGCCCAGCGCCTCGCGCGCGAGGCGGGCGGTCAGCACCGCCTCACCGGCCGTGAAGCAGCCGGCCGTGTTGGGCAGCACGCGGATGCCCAGCTTGTCCAGCACCGACAGCACGGAGCCGTGGACGCCGGGGTTGACGCGCCGCATCGCGACGGTGGTCAGTTCGGTCCCGGAGGCGATCAGCGCGCGCTCCAGCACGTCCAGGCTCGGCGCGCCGCCGGTGCCCATGATCAGCCGGGAGGTGAAGGTCGTACCTCCGAGGACAAACGGATCGTCGGCCATGGGTCAGCCTCCTTGGACGGCGGTGAGGACCTCGACACGGTCCCCTTCCGAAAGGGGTGTGGCGGGCCACTGGGTACGCGGGACGACGGTTTCGTTGAGGGCGGCGGCCACTCCGGAGGGCGCCGCGGTGAGGGTGCGTACGAGGGCGTCGAGAGCCGTCCCGTCGGCGATCCGGCGGGGCTCCCCGTTGACGGAGATGATCATGCGGGCTGCTCCGTGAGTGCGGCGCTGAAGCGCTTCGGCGTGAAGGGACGGGCCTCGTCCGGAAGTTCACCGGTCGTCAGGACGTGCGCCATGGCGTCACCGGTCACCGGGGTGAGCAGGACGCCGTTGCGGTAGTGGCCGGTGGCCAGCAGCAGACCGTCCAGCCCCGTAGGTCCGAGCAGGGGCGCGTTGTCGGGCGAGCCGGGCCGCAGGCCCGCCCTGGTCTCCGTCAGCGGCAGCTCGGTGAGCCCCGGGACGAGCTCGTGCGCGTCGCGCAGCAGCTCGTACACGCCCCCGGCGGTGACCGTCGTGTCCCAGCCCAGCTCCTCGCTGGTGGCGCCGACGACCAGCTCACCGCTCGTCCGCGGCACCAGGTAGACGTGGCTGCCGCGGACCACCGCGCGCACGGTGCGGCTCAGGAACGGCGCGAGGCGCGCCGGCACGGTCAGCCGCAGCACCTGCCCCTTGACCGGCCGCACGGGCGGCACTGCGGCGTCCGGGACGCCCGCGAGCCGCCCGCTGAGGCTGCCGGCGGCGAGCACCACCTGCGCGGCGGCCAGCTCGCCCCCCGCGCGCGTGACGACGCCCGTCGCCCGCTCCCGGACGACCAGCAGCCGCTCGGCCCACTCCCGGTGGAAGACGACACCCGCCCGCTCACAGGCGGCCACGAGGGCCGCCGCGAGCCGCCGCGGATCGATCTGGTGGTCGCCGTCCACCCGCAGCCCGCCGCGCACACCCGGCGCCAGCATCGGCTCCAGGCGGCGGCAGTCCCGGCCCGACAGCCACTCGGAGTCGAGCCCCGTGTGCCGTTGCAGGGCGTGCAGTTCGCGCAGATGGGCGCGGTCGTCGGCGTCCAGCGCGACGGCGAGGGTGCCGCAGCGGCGGTAGCCGAGGTCGTGACCGGTGAGGTCGGTGAGTTCGGCCGCGAAATCCGGATAGCGGCGGGCCGACGCGAGGTTCAGACCGAGCAGGGTCTGCTCGCCGTAGTGGAGTTCCGTGACGGCGGCCAGCATGCCGGCCGCCACCTGGGCGGCCCCGCCGCCCGGTTCCGGGTCCACCACGGCGGTGGCGAGTCCGCGCTGCGCGGCACGCCAGGCCGTGACCAGACCGATGATTCCGCCCCCGATGACGAGGACGTCCGAGGTGCGTGCAGAAGACGACACGGGTACCGCGCCCCTCCCTTCGCCGGCATGACCCGGATCAGGTTCGTACGGTCGGAGGCCGCCCAGCCTCCCTCTCAGCCCGGTGCGTCCGGGCTCCCGCGAGTGCTTTACGGTGGCCACCCTAGCTCTTGACTCCGCCCCTCTGTAAGGGAGCCGCCTGGCATGCCCCGCTCACTGGACGGCCTCGTCCTCGCTCCCGTCGCCGACCAGGCCCCGGGCCAGGTGGGTACGCGCACCCGGTTCACGTACCACGAGGAGGACGGCGAGGTCTGGGCCGAGTACGCGGGTGGGGACGTCGTCCGCGGGTACCTCGTGGGGACGCGCGCGGGGGACCGGCTGGACTTCCGGTACGTGCAGCTCAAGCGGGACGGGACGACGTCCTCGGGGCACTGTGTGTCGGCCGTCGTGGAACTGCCGGACGGGCGGGTCCGGCTGGAGGAGAGCTGGGAGTGGGAGTCGCAGGCCGGCAGCGGGACGAGCGCGGTCGAGCAGCTCGGCTAGCGGTGGCCCGTGGCACGGGGGACCGCGCAACGGGCACCGCCCCCCTTACTGACAAACTGTCAGGTGTCTATGGTGATCAGGTGAGCGAGCAGACGAGGGCACAGGCGCGGCGCGTGGTCGTCGTGGGCGCGGGCATGGCCGGGGTGCAGACCGCGGTCGCCCTGCGGGAACAGGGCTTCGACGGCGCGGTGACGCTGATCGGCGCCGAGCCCCACCAGCCGTACGACCGGCCGCCGCTGTCCAAGGCGGTCCTGCTCGGCACGGCCGAGCACTCCGCCTTCGACGTCGACTTCGAGGCGCTCGGCATCGAGCTGCACCTCGGGCGTGAGATGACCGGTGTGCGCCCCGGTGACCACGAGCTGGACACCGAGGCCGGGCCGGTGCCGTACGACGTGCTGGTCCTGGCCACCGGAGCGGAACCCGTCACCCTGCCCGGCGCCGAGGGCGTCCCGGGCGTGCACCTGCTGCGTACCCTGGACGACGCCGAGCGGCTGCGGCCGGTGCTCGCCCGGCAGCACGACATCGTGGTCGTCGGCGCGGGCTGGATCGGCGCGGAGTTCGCCACCGCCGCCCGGGAGGCGGGCTGCGCGGTGACCGTCGTCGAGGCCGCGGACCGTCCCCTCGCCGGGGCGCTGCCCGCCGACGTGGCCGCGCCGATGAGCGCCTGGTACGCCGACAGCGGCGCCGTCCTCCGCACGCACGCGCGCGTGGAGCGGGTCGAGCCCGGGGCGGTCGTCCTGGACGACGGATCGCGGGTACCCGCCGGCGCCGTCGTGGTCGGCATCGGCGCCCGGCCCGCCACACGCAGGCTCGCCGGCTCCGGCATCGAGCTCGGCCGGCACGGGGAGGTCCTGGCCGACGACCACCTGCGCACCTCGGCGCCGGACGTCTACGCCGTGGGTGACTGCGCGTCCTTCCCCTCGGCGCGGTACGGCGAGCGGCTGATGGTGCACCACTGGGACAACGCCCTGCAGGGCCCCCGCACGATCGCGGCGAACATCATCGGCGAGGCACCGGCCGTCTACGACCCGGTCCCGTACTTCTGGTCAGAGCAGTTCGGGCGCTTCGTCCAGTACGCCGGGCACCACGCGTGCGCCGACGCCACCGTGTGGCGCGGAGACCCGGCGGGGCCCGCCTGGTCGGTGTGCTGGCTGCGGGAGGGCCGGCTGGTCGCCCTGCTCGCCGTGGGCCGCCCTCGGGACCTGGCGCAGGGCCGGCGGCTGATCGAGGCCGCGGCCGCGATGAGCCCGGAGCTGCTCGCCGACCCGGCGCGCCCGCTGAAGGCGGCCACGGCCTAACGCGTCGCCGCAGGTCAAAGGGGTTGGTGGGCGGGGCTGACTTCCGAGTGTCAGTGGGGGATGGCAGGCTTGTTCCCGTGACCGAGATTGACGCAAAGATCGATGCTCTCGTCCCCGCCTGGCTCGCCCTCCCCGACATCGCCGAAATGCTCGGCGTCGAGGTGACGCGTGTGCGGCAGCTGGTCAAGGAGGGCCAGCTCATCGCCGTGCGCCGCGGTGAGAACCGTGCGCTGCACGTCCCCGCCGCCTTCATCGACGGGGACAAGGTCGTCAAGGGCCTGTCCGGGACCCTGACGCTCCTGCGGGACGACGGCTTCACGGACGAAGAGATGCTGGAGTGGCTCTTCACCCCCGACCCGAGCCTGCCCGGCACTCCCGCGCAGGCGCTCGGCGAGAATCGCGGCACGGAGGTGAAGCGGCGGGCCCAGGCACTCGCCGTCTGATCCCAGCCCGACCCGAGAAGGCTGTCCGGCGTACGGGCCGGGCCCGCGGGCCCGGCCCCCGGGGCCGAGCGCCCGCGCGGCCCGTACGCCGGCGGCAGACACATCCAGAGGTACCGATCCACGGGGGGACCCACCTATGCCCGACACCGCCGCCACCGCTCGCGCCCGGCTCGCCGACGCCCGTGTCTACCTGTGCACGGACGCCCGCAAGCGCCAGGGCGACCTGCCCGAGTTCCTGGACGCGGTCCTGGCCGGCGGGGTCGACATCGTGCAGTTGCGCGACAAGGGCATGGAGGCCGCCGAGGAGCTCGAGCACCTCGGGGTGTTCGCCGACGCCTGCGCCCGGCACGGCAAGCTGCTCGCCGTCAACGACCGCGCGGACGTCGCCCACGCCGCCGGCGCCGGTGTGCTCCATCTCGGCCAGGGCGACCTCCCGGTCCCCGCGGCCCGGGCGATCCTCGGCGACGACATCCTCATAGGCCGGTCCACGCACGCGGCGTCCGAGGCCGCGGCGGCGGCAGTCCAGGAGGGGGTCGACTACTTCTGCACCGGGCCGTGCTGGCCCACCCCCACCAAGCCCGGCCGCCACGCCCCCGGCCTCGACCTGGTCCGGCACACGGCGGCGCTGGGCACCGGCCGTCCCTGGTTCGCCATCGGCGGCATCGACCTCGGCAACCTCGACCAGGTCCTGGACGCGGGCGCCCGCCGGGTCGTCGTCGTCCGCGCGATCACCGAGGCCGACGATCCGGGCACGGCGGCGGCGGAGTTCGCGAAGCGGTTGCGAGGCGTCTGAAGCCGTCGGCGGCCTCGGGGGCGTGACCCGATGTGACCGGACGGTGTCCAAGGGGTGGACAACAAGCCGACAATCCAGGCAAATTCCCTGCATCCGGTTGGGGGACAGGCACCCCCTGGCTAACCTGCCCCTATGGCCCTCGGAACCGCATCCACCAGGACTGATCGTGCACGCACCGTGCGCGACATGCTCGCCGCCGGCAAGACGACGTACTCGTTCGAGTTCTACGCGCCGAAGACCGCCAAGGGTGAGCGCAGCCTGTGGAACGCGCTGCGCAGGGTGGAGGCGGTGGCCCCCGACTTCGTCTCCGTGACGTACGGAGCCGGCGGATCCACCCGCGCGAGCACGGTCAAGGAGACGCAGCAGATCGTCGCCGACACCACGCTCACCCCGGTCGCCCACCTCACCGCCGTCGACCACTCGGTCGGCGAGCTGCGCAATGTGATCGGCCAGTTCGCCGACGCCGGCATCCGCAACATGCTGGCCCTGCGCGGCGACCCGCCCGGCGACCCGATGGGGGAGTGGGTGCCGCACCCCGAGGGTCTGACCTACGCCGCCGAACTCGTCCGCCTCATCAAGGAGTCGGGAGACTTCTGCGTCGGCGTCGCGGCCTTCCCGGAGATGCACCCGCGCTCCGCGGACTGGGACACGGACGCCCGGCACTTCGTCGACAAGTGCCGGGCCGGCGCCGACTACGCGATCACACAGATGTTCTTCCAGCCGGAGTCCTACCTTCGACTGCGTGACCGAGTGGCCGCCGCGGGCTGCGAGACGCCGGTCATCCCCGAGATCATGCCCGTGACCAGTGTGCGGATGCTGGAGCGGCTGCCGCAGCTCAGCAACGCTCACATCCCGTCCGCCTTGAAAGAGCGGATCCTCACAGCGAAAGACAATCCGTCCGCTGTACGCTCCATCGGGATCGAGTTCGCCACGGAGTTCTGCGCACGGCTGCTGGCGGAGGGAGTGCCGGGTCTGCACTTCATCACGCTCAACAACTCCACGGCGACCCTGGAAATCTACGAGAACCTGGGCCCGCACCACCCCCCGCGGGCCTAGACCGGTCGCACGCTCATACGACACACTGCGTAACGGCCACTGGGAGAGGGGCGTACATGGGCTGGACGGTCCTCTACATCGCGTTCGGCATCGTCGCGCTGTGGCTGCTCGGCGAGGTGCTGCTGCAGTACAAGGCGCGGCTTCGCTGGCGCCTGCTGGCGTTCGCCGGCTTCCTCGGTGTCGTGGTCGGGGTACTGATCCCGTCCGTCATCGTGATCGGCCTCGGCGCCGCCGCCTTCGCGGTCGGCCAGACCTACGTCACGCTGTCGTTCCGCCGTGGCTTCGCGGCCGGCTGGGCGGTCACCGGGCGTCCCACCCTGGGCGGCAGCAAGCGCCGCCGCGGTGAGCCGGAGCACCAGGACCCGACCCTGGAGGTCTCCGACCTCGAGGCGTCCGGCTACGGCGACGGCGAGGGCAGGTACGAGCAGGGCGGCACCGGCTACGGCCAGGAAGACCACGAGCGCGACGACGTCTTCACCCCCGCCCGCCCCGGCGCCGCGACCGCCGCCGAGACCACCTCCGTGTACGAGCCGCAGCCGATGCCCGACGACACGGGCTCCTACGGTGTCTACGGCGACACCGGCGGGTACGCCACCCAGGGCCAGGCCCAGGACCAGTACGCGGCGGCGGCCCAGTCCGCCGACCAGGCTTACGCCTACGACGGCTACTCCGGCTACGGCCAGCAGCAGTACGGCTACGACACCACCGGCCAGCAGCAGTACGCCGCCTACTCCGACCCGTACATCGGCACCCAGACCTACGGCGGGTCGTACGACGCCGGGTACGACCAGCAGTACGGCCAGCAGGGCTACGGCCAGGACCAGTACGCCGCCGGAGGGTACGGCGGCGAGACCCCGGCCGGCGGAGTGTGGGTGCCGCAGCAGCGCAACCCCGACGACCCTTACGGCGGCGAGCTTCCGCAGGAGCAGCCCTACCCGTATCAGGGGGACGGTCAGGTGCCGCAGGGGAACGGGTACGACGAGCGGTACCGCTTCTGAGTTCTCCCGCCTGCCCGCCGCGAGTGCGCGGGCGTCGGGCGTGGTGAGCCCCGCGCGTCCCGGTTGCCCGGACCGCGGGGCTCACCGATGTCCGCGTGCCCTCACCGGGAACCGCGGAAGTCCGGCCCCTCCACGATGAGACCCGACACCAGCGCGCCCGACATCCCCGCGTGCGGGAGGCCGCCGCCCGGGTGGCACCAGCCGCCGACGGTGAACAGGCCTGGCAGCGCGGTGCTGTTGGAGGGGTGCAGAAGCCTGCCCCCGGCCGCCGCCAGCGCGGGGGCCGGGACCGCCCCGCCCTCCGCGCCGGTCGCCGCGGCGATGTCGGCCGGCGTGTGCGGTTCGTACCGGAGGAGCCGGGCGCGGAGGTCCGGTATCGCACGCTCGGCGGCGCTGATCATGGCTTCGGTGTGGTGGGCGGTGCTCTGCGGCGCGGCCGAGGCCGGGACGGTGGCCGTCACGGTGACCGCCTCGTGGTCCGGGTCCGGGACCAGCCGTGGGTCGTCGGGGCGCAGGACGGTGACCGTGGGGTGCGCAGCCCCGGCGCCCGCCGGGCCGGTGCCGAAGACGGCGGCCAGCTCGCCCTCCCGGTCCGCGGTGTGCACCACCGTCCGGTGCGGTGTTCCCTCGGGGCGGGGGCCGCTCAGCGCCAGCAGCACCGTCAGGCGGCTGGGCAGCCCGCGCTGCGGCGGGACCTCGCCGGTGGCCCGCGGGGGCATGCCCTGCAGAGCGCCGGGCGCGACCCCGGCGACCACGAGGTCCGCCTCCGCGACCGTCCCGTCGGCGAGCTCCACGCCCGCCGCCCGGCCGTCCTTGTCCAGGATCCCCGCGACCTCGGCGCCGAAGCCGAACTCGACCCGGCGGGCGAGACAGCGCTCGTACACCGCGCGCGCCAGCTCCCGGATGCCGCCGCGCACGTACCAGACACCGAAGGCGTGCTCCATGTACGGCAGCACGGCCGCGCTCGCCGGTGCGAGCCGCGGGTCGAGGCCGTAGGCCAGCGCGTGGCTCTCCAGCAGGGCGATCAGCCGGGCGTCGCGCAGCTCCCAGGCGCCGACCTCGGCGAGCGTGGCCGCCCGGCGGGTGCGCAGCAGCTTCTTGTGCGGCACCGAGGGATAGGGCTCGCGCTCGGCCAGCACCGGCCAGTTGGGCCACAGGGGCTCCTCCAGGAGGGGCCGGCGCGTGCGGTCCCAGGCCTCGCGGGCCCGCACCAGGAAGTCGCCCCAGCGGTCGCCCGCACCGGAGCCCAGCGCCTCGTCGAGAGCGGCGACGACGCCGGCGCGCGAGGCGTTCGGCAGCGACAGCTCGGTGCCGTCGGCGAAGAGGTGCCGGGCCGAGGGGTCGACCTGCGTCAGCTCGACGCACGCCTCCAGCGGCTCCTTGCCGGTCTTGAGGAACAGGTCCCGCCAGACCGCGGGCAACGACAGGATCCCGGGACCGGTGTCGAAGGCGAACCCGTCCCGCTCCCGCTGCCGCACCGCTCCGCCGTACGTCTCCGTACGCTCGTACACCGTCACCCGGTGGCCCGCCACGGCCAGCCGCGCGGCAGCCGCCATGGCGCCCATCCCAGCGCCGATCACCGCAATCCGTGCCATGCCTGCGACTTTATCGGTCACCACTGACACTCCGTGACCGCCCCTGCGCCACCGCGCCGGACGCCGGAAGGCGGACTTGGCCAGTGCGCGGCCCTCAACTGCCAGGTGCCGACGGCCACGGCCGGCTCCCCGGCGGGCGGAGCCGGTCCCCGGCGGGCGAGGTGCCTGACGGCCACGGGCCCGAGGCCGCGTCGCGGCGAGCGTCGTGGCCCACTCCGGCGGCAGGTGCGGGGGCCGCTTCGCGGGGTGCGGTGCCTGGTCATGGCGGGTGCGGGCCTGAGCGGGTGGGTGCGGGGACTGCTTTGTGGCGAGAGCCGTGACCCAGCTCGGCGGGTGCGGGGGCCGCTTCCGGCGAGCGGAGTCGCGGGGCCGTATCCCGACGAGCACTGGGCCGCATCGCGGCGGGCTTGGCGTCGGCGGTGGCGGATCGGGTCGTACTCCGGGCGGGCTTGGCGTCGGCGGTGGCGGATCGGGTCGTACTCCGGGCGGGCTTGGCGTCGGCGGTGGCCGAGCGAGCCGTACCTCGGCAGGCCCTGCGCCGGCCCCAGCGCAACGAGCCTCACTCCGGCGCACCCCGCCTCACCCCGGTGGGCCGGTCTCGCGTCTCGCCAGGTGTCGTTCCTCGCGGCGTTGGGCTCTGCGGCGCAGGAAGCGGTGGATGCGGGAGGTGAGGAAGTACAAGGTGATCAGGCCCAGGACCAGCAGAACCGCCGCGATGATCGCCGCCGCCTCGGGGTAGAAGATCGCGAACGTGACCAGCCCCCCGACGCCCAGATCCTCGGCGACGCTGATGAGCACGTTGCTGAAGGGCTCCGGCGACGCGTTGACCGCCATGCGCGTCCCGGCCTTGACCGCGTGGCTGGCCAGTGCCGTCGAACCCCCGATGGCGCCCGCCGCCAGGTCGGACAGCGAAGCGCTCTGCCCGGCGAGCAGCGCCCCGACCCAGGCGCCGGCGGCCGGCCGGATCAGCGTGTGCACCGAGTCCCACGCGGAGTCGACGTACGGAATCTTGTCCGCGACCGCCTCGCAGAGGAACAGCACGCCCGCCGTGATGAGTACCTCGGGGCGTTGCAGTGTCTCCGGGACCTCGTCGCTCAGCCCCGTCGCACCGAAGAAGCCGAGCAGCAGCACCACGGCGTACGCGTTGACGCCGCTGGCCCAGCCGCTGGTGAAGACGAGAGGGAGTACGGACACGGACGCGATCGTAGCCACCGGGCGGCCACGCGTCCTGGGGGCGAACGCGGACGGCTGAGTACCCGTACCTAGTCAGGGAGATGAGTACGCGCGCGGATGGGGCTCCGCCTGCGTGAACGAGAGAGTGGGGGCACGGAAAGGGGCCCGGCGCCGGCACCGCCGACACGGGGCGGCGGAACGGCGTGGCCCTGGACCGCTCCTTCCGCCGGCCGAGGCCGGCGGGAGCGAGGCACGGGGGCACTCCGGGGGAGGGACGACCGAACGGGGGCCCGACGGGGGAACGAGGAAGGGAACGGGAAACGGGGGCACGGGGGAGCGGGAAACCCAGGGGATCACGGGGGATCACGGGGGTACGGGGTACGGGGGTACGGGGGTACGGGGGTACGGGGGAGCACACGGAAGCGCCGGTCCGGCGTGGCCCGCGGGGGACGCGGCCACGATCCGGACCGGCGCTTTCCGCTTCCGGTGGGCTGCCCGCGCCGCCTACGGCCGCCCGCTCACCCGCCCCTGCAACAGCCGCGACAACGCGGCGTGCACGTCGTCCAGGGAGCGCTCCGGCTGGAACGCCTGCCAGTCCAGCGCGGCCACCAGCACCATGCCGACCAGCGCCGCCGCCGTCAGCGGCACGTCGATCTCCTCGCTGAACTCGCCGTGCTCGATGCCCTCGCGCAGCACGTCCTCCACGACGGCCACCGCCTTCTGGCGCACCACCAGCAGCGTGGACTGCCAGGCCCGGTTGGTGCGCCACAGCTCGGCCACGTACAGCTGGGTGAACGCCGGATAGCGGTCGATGAAGACGAGCCCCGCCCGGATCATGGCGTCCAGCGCGGCCACCCGGGTGCCGCCCTCCTTCGCCGTCCGCTCGGCCGCCTCCCGCAGGGAGGCGGTGAGCAGGCCCACGCCGTGCCGCAGCAACTCCTCGAAGAGGACGGACTTGCTGGCGAAGTTGTAGTACACGGTGCCCTTGGCGACCCCGGCCCGCTCGGCGATCTCGTCCACCGTGGTCGCGGAGAAGCCCTGCTCCGCGATGAGCGTGACGGCCGCCTCGTAGAGCTTCTGCCGGGTCGCCTCGCGGCGGGTACTCGCCCCCGACGTGGCGCTGCTGCTTTCCATGGCCCTGATTGTCACAGGAACGGCATCGCTGTAGGGCACAGCCGACGAGGTCACAGGCTCAGCTCCGGGTGCAGCCGGTCCAGCGTCCACACCTGGCGGCGGCGTGCCGACAGCGCGGTCAGCGCGAGGGCGCCCACGGTGAACGCGGCGAGCACCACGCACGCGTGCCAGACGGGACCGAGGCCACCACCCGTGATGAGCCTCCGGAGCGCCTCGACGACGTAGCTCATCGGCAGGAACGGGTGCAGCGCGTTGAAGAAGCCCGGACTGGTCTGCACGGGGTACGTGCCGCCCGCGGACGTCAGTTGCAGCATCAGCAGCGCGAGCACCAGGATCCGCCCCGCGGCCCCGAAGCGCGCGTTCAGCCACTGGACGATCGCCGCGAAGCACGCCGTCACCAGGAACAGGAAGCCCACCGTGCCGGCCGCCCGCACCATCTCCAGGCCGACCGCCCAGTGCAGCACCGCCATCAGCGCCACCGTCTGGAGCACGCCGATCGCCAGGACCGGCAGCCAGCCCGCCAGCGCGATCCGCCAGGCCGAGGCACCGGTGGCCAGCGCCCGCCGGTTGAGCGGCGCGATCAGCATGTACGCCACCATCGCGCCCACCCACAGGGACAGCGGGATGAAGTACGGGGCGAAACCGGTGCCGTAGTTGGGCGCCTCGTACAGGGACTTGGAGGCCAGCTGGACCGGGTCCGCCATGATCTCGGTGCGCGCGTCGCGCTCCCGCCTGTCGTAGTCGGGGATCTGCTCCGCGCCGTCATGCAGCCCGTTCGCGAGCTTCACCGAGCCGTCGACCAGCTTGAACATGCCTCCGCTGAGGTCGTCCGCGCCCGTCTTGAGCTCGCCGACGCCCGTGTCGAGGTCCACCGCACCCGTCCGGGCGGTGCCCAGTCCCGTGTGCAGTGCCTTGGCGCCCTTGGCGACCTTTCCGGCACCCTCGTTCAGCTTGTTGATCTTCGCGACGGCCTCGTCCAGGTCCTCCGAGAGGTGCGGGGCGTCCTTCGCGAGCTCCCGGGCCTGCTGCTCCAGGGTGGCCAGATGGCCGTCGAGCGCGTCCATGTCATCGTCGTAGCCGCTGATCACGGTGTTGAGGTCGTCCGCGATCGTCGCCACGTCGGCCGCCGAGTCCATGGCCTTCTCCAGGTCGGAGCAGGCGGCGTCGGGCAGCACGGGGGTCTCGCAGCGCCGCTTGTGGATGTCGCTCAGCGCGTCGGATGCCAGATGCGCTCCCGTGGCGGCGGCCGGCGCCCGCTTCACCAGCGCGTCGAGGTTGTCGCGGATCGCGGCGGACGAGTCGGCGACCAGCACCGCCGTGTCACCGATGGTCCTCTCGTTCTCCTGGAGGAAGGGACCCAGCTTGTCCGCGATGCCGTTGACCTGGTCGGCGAGCGTCTGCGTACCCTGCGAGACCTGTGCCGAACCGTCCTTCAGGTCACTGGCGCCGGTGGTGAGCTTCGTCAGGCCCGAGGAGAGGTCCCCACTGCCGTCCTTGGCCTCCTTCAGGCCGTCGGCGAGGTCCTTGGAGCCCTTCTCGGCCGTGCCGATGCCGCTCTTGAGCTGGTCGGCGCCGCCTGCCGCCTTCACCGTCTCGCCGTGGATGTCGGAGAACGAGATGAAGATCCGGTCCAGGAAGGACCGCGACGCCTTGGTGGACGCCGCCGTGCGCACCTCGCTGAACACCGTCCGTGATATCTGCCCGACGATGTAGTTGTTCGCGTCGTTCGTACGGACCTGGAGAGCGCCCGTCTCGGGGGAGTCGCCCGAACTGGAGGCGATGCGCTCGCTGAAGTCGGCCGGCATGGTCAGCGACAGGTAGTACGTGCCGTCCTCGACGCCCGCGCGCGCGTCCTCGGCGCTCACCTCGTGCCAGTCGAAGACCTCGCTGTCCCGCAGCCCCGCCACGATGTCGTCGCCCGCCTCGACCTTCTTCCCGTCGGCGGTCGCGCCCCTGTCGTCGTTCACCAGCGCCACGGGGAGCCGGTCCAGGCGGCCGTAGGGGTCCCAGAAGGACCACAGGTACAGCGCGCCGTACAACAGCGGCAGCAGCAGAAGCGCCACCAGGGCGGCCCGGGGCAGCTTCCCCCGGCCGAACCGCCGCAGCTCAAGCGCGGCCAGCCTCGGCGAACGCATCCGCCGCCTCCTTCGTCTCGTCGCGGGCCACCAGGCCGTCGCGGACCGTGCCCCCGTCGTCCCCGTCGTCCCCGTCGTCCCCGTCGTTCCCGCCGTCCTCGTCGTTCCCGCCGTCCCCGTCGCCCGATGCGCCGCCGGCGTCCCGGTCGTCGCCTGCGTGCGGGGCGTCGTCCGCGGACTGCTCCGGTACGTCGCTCCCGGCCCGCCCGGTGGACAGCGCCACGGCCTCCCCGGGGGCCTCGCTGCACACGGCGAGTACCGTCGTCCCGGCCTCGGTGATCGACCTGAGCAGCGCCCACACCTCGGCCCGCTCGGCGTCGGAGAGCTTGAGGTCGGTGTCGTCGACGCCGAGCAGCCGGGGCCGCCCGACGAGCGCCAGCGCGACGGACAGCCGCAGCGCCTCCACCCGCTCCAGGTCGCGTACGGCGGTCCGGGACCCCTTCGGCAGGGCCTCCCGGTCGAGCCCGGCGGCGGTCAGGGCGGCGTCGATCCTCAGCCGCGCCTCGTTCGCGCGCTCGGCACGCGGCCGCAGCAGACCCCGCAGCGAGACGCCGAACCTGCGCTGCAGCAGTGCCCTTTCGCGCAGGTGCTCCCCCACGGTCAGCGCCGGGTCGAGATCGGTGACGCCGGGGACGTGCGCGAGCGCGCTGACCCGGCGCAGGGCCGCCATCTGCTTCGGCAGCCGGGCGTCGCCCACCTGCGCCGTCCCCTCGGTCGCCTTCATCCGTCCGGTGAGCGCGAGCAGCAGGCTCGTGCGGCCCGACCCCGACGGACCCTCGATCGCGATCAGCGAGCCGGGTTCCGCGGCGAAGGTGAGGCCGCGGAAGGCCCAGCCGCGGGGCCCCTCGAGCCCGAAGTCGCGGGCGGTGACGGCGAGTCCCGTCACGGGTCCCCCCACAGTGCCCCCAGGTGTTTCCGAATCGAACCATTTGAACTGACTGGTCAGTGCAAAAGCTAACCCGAACCTGCGATCGAAGCAAAAGCCCAGGTCAGAAAGGATTGTCAGTGCCATACCTCACGATGGGCACATACGGCACCCCGTGTGAGGGCGTGCCGTCACCCAGACGACAGGAGGTTCGTCATGGCCAACTCGTCCGCAGCCGCCGCCCGCCGGCGCCGCGCCACCGGCCCTGCCCCCTCACTGACCGGCCCGGCGAGCGACGTGCACCCCGTGCTCCGCCGGGCCACGGCCCCGCCCGCCGCCCTCGACCTGCTCGCCCAGGCCCGCACCGGGCTCGACGAGGCGACAGCCCTCGAAACGCCGAACGAGCGCTACGCCCTCGCCCACCTCGCCGCCCTGCGCACCGCCGCCGCCGTGCTGGCCGCGCGGGGCCGCCCGGAGACCAGCCCCCGGCGCCGGGCCCGGATCAGGAGCGCCTGGGAAGTGCTCCCCGAAATCGCGCCCGAGCTCACCGAGTGGAGCGCGCTGTTCGCATCGGGGGCCCGGCGCCGCGCCCGGGCCGAGGCGGGCATCCAGGGCGCGGCCAGCCGTCGGGACGCCGACGACCTGATACGTGACGTGGCGACGTTCCTCCGCCTCGTCGAGCGGATGCTGGTGCTCCAGCCGGTCCTCCCGCCGCCCCGCGCGGACGTGGACGCGGAGGCGGCGCGGGATCGCGGCCCCGGCCGCGGCATGCCCGACGCCGGCTGACGCACCGCGGGTGCCCGATGGCGGAACCACTGGTGGTCAGGGGGAAGGTGCGGCCGTCGCGGTGACCGGCCGGCGCGCCGGAGGCAATAGGGTGGAAGGCGCCTGAAGCCTTCCCTCCCGCACCCGGGGCGGGTGAGGCAGCCCGTTCGCTCCGCCCCGCACGAGGGCGGTGCCGCGCCGAGGAGTCAACTGCCGTGTCGGACCCGATGCGCCCGCCCGCCTCCCACCACCACGCTCCAGCGGCGTCGCTGCGCTCCGACCCTCGTCCGCGCACCGCTCTGCGTACCGCCGTGGTGTGGGAGGTGCTCCAGGACGCCCTGGACCGCCGGGTCAAGGCCACGGGCCGGGAGTCGCTGGACGTCCTCGACACCGGGGGCGGCAGCGGCAAGTTCGCCGTGCCGGTCGCGAGTCTCGGCCACCGGGTCACCGTCGTGGACCCCAGCCCCAACGCGCTGTTCGCCCTCGAGCGGCGCGCCGCCGAGGCCGGCGTCGCCGACCGGGTGAAGGGCGTGCAGGGCGACGCCCGCGGCCTGTTCGACGTGGTCGAGCGCGGCGCGTACGACGCGGTGCTGTGCCACGGCGTCCTGGAGTACGTGGACGACCCGGCCGAGGGCATCCGCAACGCGGTGGCCGCGCTGCGGCCCGACGGTGTCCTCAGCCTGCTCGCCGCCGGTCTGGGCGGCGCCGTTCTCGCGCGGGCCCTCGCGGGCCACTTCACGGAGGCCAGGCAGGCCCTCGACGACCCGAACGGACGCTGGGGTTCGGGTGACCCGATGCCGCGCCGCTTCACCGCCGAGCAGCTCACCGGCCTGGTCCAAGGCGCCGGCCTGGCCGTGGGCGCCGTGCACGGCGTCCGGGTCTTCGCCGATCTGGTGCCCGGTGTCCTGGTGGACACCGAGCCCGGTGCCATGGAGGCGCTGCTCAAGCTGGAGGCCGCCGCGGCCGAGCTGCCCGCGTTCCACGCGGTGGCCACGCAGCTTCATGTGCTCGGTGAGACCCAAGGGTCCGCCGGGGCCTGAGCGGCTCCTGTGGGACGCCGCTGATCAGCGGGTTGCTTGCGGATGGAGTACGCCACAGGCCCCCCGATCGGGGCGTTCCCGCCGTATGATCGAGGGAGACCGCCCGGCATGACGGGTCGGCCGCCGGGGAATGTCAACCTCAGCGGGCCGGTCCGGGCATGGCGGGTTCCGGTTGGCCAATTGGCGTAGAGGGGCGGGTTTCACGGGGGCGATTCCCTGCCTATCCTGAAGGGACCCCCCGGGTCGCCCCGGCGACTGCACGATGAGGAGGACTCCGTGCCGCTCTCAGAGCACGAGCAGCGCATGCTCGAGCAGATGGAGCGAGCGCTGTACGCCGAAGATCCCAAGTTCGCGACAGCGCTTGAGGGAAGCGGGCTGCGTACGTACACCCGGCGACGGGTCTACCAGGCGGTCGCGGGCTTCCTCGTAGGTATCGCGCTCCTCATGGCCGGAATGGTCGCCAAGCAGGTCTGGCTCAGCGTGGTGGGCTTCCTCGTCATGCTGGGCTGCGCGGTACTCGCCGTGACCGGTTGGCGCAAGGCTCCCAAGCCGGGCGAGCAGCCTGCCGCGGGTGCCCCCCACGCCGGTCGTCAGGAACGTCAGCGGCGCTCGATGATGGATCGCATCGAACAGCGCTGGCAGCGACGCCGCGACGAACAACAGGGCCACTGATCCGACCACAGCTCCCACGGACAGAGGTGAGGGGCCACCGCCCGCCGGGCGGTGGCCCCTCACGCAGTGCGCCCAGCATGGGCGATTGCTTGGGGGTGGAAGTCCCCTGGGGGAAGAGGTGGTGCCAACCCCGAGCCGGAGGCAAGGGCGTCATCGTGAGGTGGGGTCTGGAGGAAGCCCGAGGCGAGACCTGGGTACCGAGGAACACGAACCGTGTATGAGGCGTGCTGGTCGGGTGAGCCTGCATGGCAAGGCGATGCCCGTCACTGCCAAGAAGGCCAGTGCGTAAACGCGGCGGGGACCCAGGGACAGTGATCGTTCTTACCTGGGGAGATCTGTCCGGGTGTCGGTTGTGCTGAGGTGTCGCCGCGCCGACGGAGTGGGCCGGGAGGTCGGCTCTGACCTGGCAGAAGTCAGCAGAGGCCGTAGTACCAGCCGGGGTGAGCAGGGTGGCTGGGAAGGGCCGAACATCGAGTGGAACGGGTGATGTGGTGGTTGCTCGTGCTGGTCACGTGGACCGCAGCAAGTCCGCTTCGGCGCTGCCGACCGGGAAGGGACCGGTGCATTCCGGGAGTGTCCCGGCGGAGCGTAGTGACCGGTCGGCGCACTCCACGGAGGACGTTCACCGGGAGCAGGAGTCCTCACCCGGGCCGGGGTCAGGATCCGGGTTGATCCGAAGGCGGTCAAACGCCTGAAGGACCGGCTGCGGGAGCTGACCTCGCGCCGGTGGAGCATCGCGATGGATGATCGCATCGCGAAGATCAATCGCTTCACCACCGGATGGATGGGCTACTTCCAGCTCGCGGACACCCCGAAGGTGTTCCGGGGGCTGGACGAGTGGTTCCGCCGCAGGATGCGGCAGATCCGCTGGAAGGAATGGAAGCTCCCCGGGGCCCGGTTCAGGAACCTCCGCGCACTTGGTGTAGCCGAGTGGAAGGCCCGCGAGTGGGCGGGCAGCGGCAAGGGTTACTGGCGGATCGCGGGATCGGCCGTCCTTCAGCGGGCGATGCCCAACTCTCACTGGGACGACCTCGGCCTGCGCATGCTCAAGCCGACCTGGCAACGTTTGAGATCAGCTGGATGAACCGCCGGATGCGTGGCGCGCATGTCCGGTGGTGTGAGAGGAGGGACGGGCAACCCGTCCCTCCTACTCGATTCCCGCCGTTCAGCCGCTGTGCTGACCGAACGGACGGCGCGCCAGGGCCGCGGCCCAGCCGGTCGCCACGCGGCCCTTCACGGCCAGCCACCGGTCGCTGAGGTCCCACACCGCCCGGACGGCCGAGCGCGGCAGCACGACCGCACGGATCCGGGTCCGCCAGCCGGCCCGGGAGCGCAGCGCCTGCCGCAGCCGGCGTACGTCGTCCGCCAGCCCGGCCTCCGCGTGCGGGTCGGGTGCGAACAGCACCTGCTCCACGGCACCGGCCACCCGGTGCACCGACCTGGTCGCCGGGTCGTCCAGATGCCCGAGCCGCACGATCCGCGCGGCAGCCTTGCGCGGGGTCAGCGCCTCGTCCGGCGCGATGCCGTAGTCCCAGGCGGTGTCCGTCAGTTCGCGCCAGGCGGCCAGGACATGCCCGGCGGCCACCTGGGCGGCGAGCCGCTCGTCCGGCTCCACGGCGCGGGCGGTCACCTCGACGCCCTCGCCGCCGCCCGCGCCGCCCCTGCTGCGGGCGGGCACGCCCTGGGGCGCGGAGCCGGTGTGCCTGGCCGAGGCCAGCCGCACCGACCGCCGTCTGACCCGCCACAGCATGGGCAGCAGCGGCAGCACGATCACCGCGACGGCCAGCAGCGTCCAGCCCGCTGTCCCGTACCAGGGGCGGCCTTCGTCGTCCGGGGAGCCCGGGTCCAGCGGCAGCGCGCCGCCGCACATCTCGAGCCGCCTGTCCTGCGCGGAGCAGCTCGCGCTCGTCGACGGCTCGGCCGACGGGGCCGAGTCCGCCGGGCGCGAGGCCTCCGGCAGGTCGGGAATGCCGCTGGGCACCTCGGGCTGGGTGTACGCGGGCGTCGACCCCCGGCTCGGCGTCGGCTCGAAGCGGGTCCATCCCACGCCCTCGAAGTACAGCTCGGGCCACGCGTGCGCGTCCCGCAGCCCCACCGTCACCGTGCCGTCGCCCTGCGCCGTACCCGGCGCGAAGCCCACCGCGACCCGGGCGGGTATGCCGAGCGTGCGGGCCATCGACGCCATCGAGAAGGAGAAGTGCACGCAGAAGCCCCGCTTGTCCCGCAGGAAGCGGGCGATCGCCTGGGAGCCGCTGCCGGCCTGCACCTCGGTGTCGTACTGGAACCCGCCGTTCACGGCGAAGTACTCCTGGAGCGCGACCGCCTGCTCGTACGGGGTCTTCGCCTCGGCCGTGATCTCACGGGCCGTCCGCGCCACGACGCCCGGCAGCGAGTCCGGCACCTGGGTGAACTCGCGCGCGAGGGCGGCGGGCGGCGCGGGCGCCGAGGCCAGCTGCTCGGCGGTCGGCTGCACGGCGAGGCTGGTCACCTCGTAGGTGGCGCCACGGGTGGTCTGGCCGTGGTCGCCGACGAGCGTCATGCCCACCGGCTCGTAGCGCCAGTTGCCGTCGATCTGCACGCCGCTCGGCGGGTAGGGCATCGGCAGCCAGTCCTGCGCGTAGGAGTCCGCGGCCGCGATGCGGGTGCGGACCTCGGTGCGCCGGATGTCCGGGCCCAGGCCGGCGGGCGTCGGCAGCTCGTCCGGCACCGCGACGATGTTCCGCCGGGAGGGCTTCCAGGTGGTGCCGTCGAAGTCGTCCAGGGACACGATCCGCAGGTACATGCCGGCGAGGTCGCCCGTGCTCGTACGCATCGTGAGGACCGTGCGGTCCTCCTCGACGTTCAGGCTGTCGCGCAGGGAGACCAGCGGATTCACCGCCGAGATCGTGCCGCCGTTCTCGCTGCCGGTGCCGACGCCCGTACCGGCGGGGTCCAGCAGGCCGCCGTTCATCGTGGGCAGGGCGAGGGGCACCGCCAGGGCTATGCCCAGCGCGAACACGCCGATCCGCCGCCCCGTACGCACCGGCGCCACCGGGCCGCCCGGCTCCCCGCCCGGGCCTCGCTGTGCCCCGCCGAAGACCCGGCCCCACTGCGCCAGCCGGTCCCGGCCCTCGGCGAGCAGCAGCATCAGATAGCCGGCCGCCGCGATCAGGAACCACACCCAGCCACCGGCGCCGTCGGACAGCCCCGCGGCGACCGAGTACAGCGCGAGCAGGGGCAGCCCGGCGGGGGCGGCGCTGCGGAAGGTCACCGCGAGCACGTCCACCGCCAGCCCGATCACGAGGACACCGCCGACCAGCATCAGCTTGATGCCGTCGGTCAGCGGGGCCGGGATCGCGTACCGCCCGACGTCCTGGGTGCCCTGCCGGAGCAGGTCGGCGAAGTGTACGAACGCGTCGGGGCCGGGGATCACCCCGGCGATCGCGTACTGCGGGGCGAAGACCAGGGTCAGCAGCATCAGCAGGACCAGGGCCTGCACGGTCACCGTCAGCGGGCGGGCGAGCGGCACCCGCCGGGCCGCCGCGCCCACTCCCGTCTGGACCGCCAGCACAACGGCCGCCTGCAGGAACCACGAGACCTGGTCGACCAGCGGCAGCAGTGCGCACGAGGCCAACAGCGTCGCCGCCGTGGCAGACAGCGCCATCCGCGCCTGCCCGCTCATGACCGCCCCTCCCCGTCGGCCGTGCCGCTCGCCGCCACGACGCCGGTGCGCTCACGCTCCGCCTGGCGCCACAGGTCGTGCAGCGGGGCGCCCCGCGACACGCGCACGGCCGTCCATCCGGCCTCGCGCAGCCTCCGCAGCCGCTCCTCCCGCCCGTCCAACGGGCGGGGCGGGTCCGTCGGTTCCCGCACCCAGTCCGCGCTGTCCAGGACGAAGGCGACCGCGCCTCCGGTGCGCTGGCGCATCCGGGCGGCCACCGCGGCCTGCTCCTCGTCGAGGTCCCCGAAGAAGGCCACGAGCAGCCCCTCGTGGCCGCCGCGCAGCACGTCGTAGGCCCGCGACAGACCGGTGCCGTCGGAGTGGTCGATCACCGCGAGGGTGTCCATCATCAGCCCGGCCGCGTCGGCCGACTCCTGGCTCGCCCCCGCGAAACCGTCCGCGCCCTCGCCGGGCACCGAGTTGCCGGTGTCCGTGAGCAGCCGCACCGAGAAGCCCCGTTCGAGCATGTGCACCAGCACGGACGCGGTGCCCGCCACGGCCCACTCGAAGGCCGAGTCGGGGCCGGCGCCCGCGAAGCCGGCGCCCCGGGTGTCGAGCAGCACCGTGCAGCGGGAGCGCTGCGGCTGCTCCTCGCGGCGCACCATCAGCTCGCCGTAGCGGGCGGTGGAGCGCCAGTGCACCCGGCGCAGGTCGTCGCCGTGGCGGTAGCCGCGCGGGATCACGTCGTCCTCGCCGGCCAGTGCCAGCGAACGCAGCCGCCCGTCGCCGTACCCCTTCGCCTCCCCGGTGAGCCGCACCGGCGGTAGCGGCTCCACGCCCGGGATCACCGTCAGGGTGTCGTACGTCGAGAAGGACCGGGTCAGCTCGCACATCCCGAACGGGTCGGTCAGGCGCAACTGGAGCGGGCCCAGGGGGTACCGGCCGCGCAGGTCCGAGCGGACGCGGTAGGACACCTCGCGGCGGCCGCCCGGCTCGACGCGGTCGAGCACGAAGCGGGGGCGGGGGCCGAGCACGTACGGCACGCGGTCCTGCAGCATCAGCAGGCCGGTCGGCAGCCGCGAGACGTTGTCCATCCGCAGATGGACCCGGGACTCGGCACCTGCGGGCACGCGCGCGGGGGACAGCCTGCGGGTGCCCGCCACCCGGTAGCGCGTGCGGTACAGCACCGTCGCGCACACCAGGGGCAGCGCCGCCAGCAGCAGCCCGACCCGGAGCAGGTCGCTCTGGCCGAGGACGTAGGCGCAGACCGCCGCGGCCACTCCGGCGGCCAGGAAGGAGCGGCCGCGGGTGGTCAGTCCGGCCAGAGCCGTGCGCACACCGCCTTTGTCACCCCGGTCGGGGTCGGCGGGCACCGGGCCCGCCGGGACGGTCATCACAGCCTCCGGGGCGGCTGCTGGCCGTAGGCCTGTGCGCCGTGGCCCAGGCCGCCGAAAGCGTTCTGCTGGGGCGTCGAGGGCACCGGTGTGCGCTGCAGGATCTCCTGGACGACCTGCTCAGCCGTACGGCGGTTGAGCTGGGCCTGCGCGGTGGGCAGCAGGCGGTGGGACAGCACGGCCACCGCGAGGGCCTGCACGTCGTCCGGCAGCGCGTAGTCCCGGCCGCCGAGGGCCGCCGCGGCCTTCGCCGCGCGCAGCAGGTGCAGCGTCGCGCGCGGGGAGGCGCCGAGTCTGAGGTCGGGGTGGGTGCGGGTGGCGGCGACCAGGTCCACCGCGTAGCGCCGGACGGTCTCGGCGACGTGCACGCCGCGCACCGCCTCGATCAGCTTCACGATCTCGTGCGCGTGCGCCACCGGCTGGAGGTCGTCCAGCGGGCTCACCCCGCCGTGCACGTCGAGCATCTGGAGCTCGGCCTCGGCACTCGGGTAGCCGATCGAGACACGGGCCATGAAGCGGTCGCGCTGAGCCTCGGGGAGCGGGTAGGTGCCCTCCATCTCCACCGGGTTCTGCGTGGCGACCACCATGAAGGGGCTGGGCAGCTCGTAGGTCTGCCCGTCGATCGTGACCTGGCGCTCCTCCATCGACTCCAGCAGCGCGGACTGGGTCTTCGGCGAGGCGCGGTTGATCTCGTCGCCGATCACGATCTGGGCGAAGATCGCGCCCGGCTTGAACTCGAAGTCCCGGCGCTGCTGGTCCCAGATGGACACACCGGTGATGTCCGAGGGCAGCAGGTCGGGCGTGAACTGGATGCGCCGCACGGAACAGTCGATGGACCGGGCCAGCGTCTTGGCGAGCATCGTCTTGCCCACGCCGGGGACATCCTCGATCAGAAGATGTCCCTCGGCGAGCAGCACGGTCAGCGAAAGCCGCACGACCTCGGGCTTGCCCTCGATCACTTCCTCCACCGCACCGCGGACCCGATCCGCAGTGGCAGTCAGATCAGTGAGGCTCGCTCGATCGTCATAGGTCGTCACCCGGCCCTCCTCGGCCCGTTCTTGCTTACGGGCCGACGCTCTGCGATGCATATCCGGCCCACCCCGAAAACACGGACACCACGCGTGCTGAACTCCGCGCGACGCCACCACCCGCATTCTTGCCGCCGTTACCGATTCGTGTCACTCGACTGTGGACAACTGGCAGCGATATGTCGGGTCTTACGGCAATTTGTTCCGCCCTGTGCCCGGGACTCCCGAAGAACGAGAGCCCGGGCGGCGGTCACGCGGGGTCGATCTCGCGCAGCAGGCCGGTCCGCACGTCGAACACGAAGCCGCGCACGTCGTCGGTGTGGAGCAGGAAGGGCGAGGTGCGCACCCGCCGCATCGACTGCCGGACGTCCTGGTCGACGTCCGTGAAGGACTCCACCGCCCAGGCGGGACGCTGGCCGACCTCGGCCTCCAGTTCGGTGCGGAAGTCCTCGGTGAGGCTCTCCAGGCCGCAGCCGGTGTGGTGGACGAGGACGACGCCGCGCGTGCCCAGCTTGCGCTGGCTGATGGCGAGCGAGCGGATCACGTCGTCGGTGACCACACCGCCGGCGTTGCGGATGATGTGGCAGTCGCCCAGCTCGAGGCCGAGCGCGGGGTAGAGGTCGAGGCGGGCGTCCATACAGGCCACGACAGCCAGCTGGAGGACCGGGGCGGCTCCCAGGCCGGGGTCGGCGAAGGCGGCCGCGTACTTGCCGTTGGCCTCGACAAGGCGGTCGGTGACGGTGCCGACGCGGGCTATGGCGTCCTCGGAGCCGGCAGGGACCGATGCAGAAGTCGTCATGGTGATGACGGTACTGGTCACTGGCGGGCAGTTCCTGTTGTGCGGCGGGACAAAGAACGTCATCGGGCCTTGATGTGAGCTAACCCACAAGCGTGGCGCGTATGCGCCCTTACGAGTGATCTCACCGGTTCGCGGGTTGATCGGCGACCGCCGCCGCGACGCGCAGGCCGGTTGATTGACCGCGACAGAGGGTGGACTAAAGTGACGCGAAGCGGGAGGCGAGGCTCTCCCCGCTGCAGCGAGTTCCCAGAAATTCCGGCGTGGCCGCCGGAGATCTCCCACGTGCGCGGCGCGTACGTACGGCTCGGCCTCCACCCGCTCCCGGCCGGCTGACGCTTTCGGCGCCGGCAGGCCTCCCCTTCACGAGCGGGCGGGGACCCGGCGGTGCGTACCGCCCGCCGGATCTGAGAGGGCCCCTTGAGCCAGAGTCGACACGTCCCGGTCATGCTCCAGCGGTGCCTGGATCTGCTGGCACCCGCCCTGGAGCGACCCGGTGCCGTGGTCGTCGACTGCACGCTCGGCCTCGGCGGCCACAGCGAGGCGCTGCTCGGCCGTTTCCCCCAGGCCCGCCTCGTCGCCCTCGACCGGGACAAGGAGGCGCTGCGCCTGTCCGGGGAGCGGCTCGCGCCGTACGGGGAGCGCGCCGCCCTCGTGCACGCCGTGTACGACGAGCTGCCCGAGGTGCTGGACAGGCTCGGCATCGCGCGCGTGCAGGGTGTCCTGTTCGACCTCGGGGTCTCCTCCATGCAGCTCGACGAGGCCGACCGCGGCTTCGCCTACGCCCAGGACGCCCCGCTCGACATGCGCATGGACCAGTCGGCCGGCGTCAGCGCCGCCGAGGTCCTCAACACCTACCCGGCCGGTGAGCTGGTGCGGATCCTGCGCGCGTACGGCGAGGAGAAGCAGGCCAAGCGGATCGTGGCCGCCGTCGTACGCGAGCGCGAGAAGGAGCCGTTCAGCAACAGCGCGCGGCTCGTGGAGCTGATCCGGGACGCGCTGCCGCAGGCCGCCAAGCGCACCGGGGGCAACCCGGCCAAGCGCACCTTCCAGGCCCTGCGCATCGAGGTCAACGGCGAGCTGTCGGTACTGGAGCGGGCGATCCCGGCGGCGGTCAAGGCGCTGGACGTGGGCGGCCGGATCGCGGTGCTGTCGTACCACTCGCTGGAGGACCGGCTTATCAAGCAGGTGTTCGCGGCGGGCGCCACCAGCACCGCGCCGCCCGGGCTGCCGGTGGTGCCGGAGCAGTACCAGCCCCGGCTCAAGCTGCTCACCCGTGGTGCCGAACTTCCCACCGAGGAAGAGATCGCGGAGAACCGCCGCGCGGCCCCGGCGCGACTGCGCGGGGCCCAGCGGATCAGGGAGGACGTCGAGTGAGGCAGCCGACGGCGCGGGGGTCCGGGATCCCGGCTCACGACATGAGCGGGTCCGGCACCGGGACGGCGGGGGAGGGTGTGTGAGCAGGAAACCCGAACTCAGGGGCAGGGCCGCGCGCCTCGCCCAACTGCTGCCGACCGGACGCGGGCAGGCCGCCCGGACACCCTTCGTCCTCCTCGTCGTGCTGCTCCTCGGGGGCGGCCTCATCGGCCTGCTCGTGCTGAACTCAGCGCTCAGCGAGGGTTCCTTCCAGCTCGACGACCTGCAGAAGGAGACCAGGAGCCTGACCGACGAGGAACAGGCTCTGCAGCGCGACATCGACGCCTACTCCGCCCCCGGAGCCCTCCAGCGGCGCGCCCGCGAGCTCGGCATGGTCCCCGGCTCGGACCCCGCCTTCCTCGGCCCCGACGGCACCGTCAGGGGCGTCCCGTCTCCCGTCGCCGCCGAACCGGCCTCCGCGCGCCGGCCCCTCGTCCTCGCCCCCGAGGCGATGTCCACCGCCTCCGCGCCCGCGGCGCCCGTGCCCCTGCCCGTGCCCACCGTCTCCGTGCCCACCGCCCCCCTGCCCACCCTCTCCGCACCCGGCACCGCAGCGCCCGCCTCACCCGCCCGCCCGAGCGCGGCCCCGGCCGCTCCGACCGCCCCCCGCACGCTCGCCAGCACGCCCTCCCCCCTCCCGACCACACCCTCCGGCAGGTGACGGAAGTGACCGACAGGGAACCGCCGCGCCGCCGCGTGCCCGGACCCGCGCGGCCCGACCGCTTGGCCGGCCGGCGGCGCCCGGGCCCCGGCGCCCGCCCGGCGCGCCGCCCCGGCCCGCCCCGGCCGGCGGCCGCGCGCGGGATCCGGCTCGGCAGCCCCCGCCCCCGGCTGCGGCTGATCGGCTTCGCGCTGACGCTCGTCATGCTGGTCTTCGTCGTCCGGCTGCTCCAGGTGCAGGCCGTGGACGCGAGTGCCTACGCCGCCAAGGCCCAGCAGAACCGCTACGTCGTGCACACCCTCGCGGCGCAGCGCGGCCAGATCACCGACCGCACCGGCGTGGCCCTGGCGACCAGTGTGGACGCGTACGACATCACCGCCGACCCCACGCTGTTCACCCGCGAGCAGCTGAAGGTCGGCGACGCGCCCGAGCAGGCGGCGGCCCTTCTCGCGCCGATCCTCGGCAAGGACCAGGCCGAGCTCGTCCACAAGCTCAGGCCGAAGGACCCCAAGCTCCGCTACGTCAGGCTCGCCGCGCGGCAGACCCCGCAGGTCTGGAAGCAGATCAAGGACCTGAGGACCGCGCTCGCCGCCAAGGCGGAGACCGACAGCAGCACCGTCAACGTCCTCGGCGGCGTCCTCGCCGAGCCCAGCAGCAAGCGCGTGTACCCCAACGGCGATCTGGCCGCCGGGATACTGGGCTGGGTCAACGCCGACGGCAAGGGCGGCGGCGGTATCGAGCAGCAGCTGAACGACGAGCTGGCCGGCGAGGACGGCAAGATCCGCTACGCCCAGTCCGGGGGCCTGCAGGTGCCGACCGTCGGCTCCACCGAGACGCCCGCCGTGCCCGGCTCCGACATCGAGCTGACCATCGACCGCGACATCCAGTGGGCCGCGCAGGACGCCATCGCCCAGCAGGTGGAGAAGTCCGAGGCGGACCGCGGCTACGTCATCGTGCAGGACACCCGTACCGGCGAGATCCTCGCGATGGCCAACTCGCCCGGCTTCGACCCCAACGACCTGACCACGGCCGACGCGACGGCCATGGGCAACGCGGCCCTCCAGGACGCCTTCGAGCCCGGCTCCACCGCCAAGGTCATGTCGATGGCCGCCGTGCTGGAGGAGAACGCCGCCACGCCCCAGACGCATGTGGTCGTGCCCAACCGGCTGCACCGGGGCGACCGGCTGTTCCAGGACGACATCGACCACCCGACCTGGTACCTGACGCTCAACGGCGTGCTCGCCAAGTCCAGCAACATCGGCACGATCCTGGCCACCGGCCAGCTCGGCAGGACGCAGGCGGAGGCCAACCGGGTGCTCCACAAGTACCTGCGCGCGTTCGGCATCGGCGGTTACACCGGACTGGGCTTCCCCGGCGAGACCCAGGGCATCCTCGCGCCGCCGGAGCAGTGGTCGACCTCGCAGCAGTACACGATTCCTTTCGGCCAGGGCGTGTCCATCAACGCCATGCAGGCGGCCTCCGTGTACTCGACCATCGCCAACGGCGGCATGCGGGTCGAACCCACCCTCGTACGCGGCACCAAGGGGCCCGACGGACGCTTCACACCCGCTCCGGAGCCCGACAGGACGCGGGTCGTGAGCGAGAAGACGGCCAGGACGCTCGCCCGGATGCTGGAGTCGGTCGTCGACGACGAGGAGGGCACCGGCACCAAGGCGCGCATTCCCGGCTACCGGGTCGCGGGCAAGACCGGCACCGCCAACCGCGTGGATCCGGACACCGGCAGGTACCGCGGCTACACCTCGTCGTTCGCCGGGTTCGCGCCCGCGGACAAACCCCGCGTCACCGTCTACTGCGCCATCCAGAACGCCACCAAGGGCAGCTACTTCGGCGGCCAGATCTGCGGGCCCGTCTACAAGCAGGTGATGGAGTTCGCCCTGAAGACCCTCCAGGTCCCGCCGACGGGAGCCGGGCCCGCGAAGCTCCCGGTCACCTTCAAACCCTGATGAGCACCGAGCACCCCAGGAACCAGCCGTGACGACGATCACCCCCGATCCCGGGAACCAGAGCAGCCCGCGCCCCTCACTTCGCTCCGGAGCGGGTACGCCCGGTACGCTCACCGCCGTGCCACACGCTGATCAGTCTGAAACCATCCAGAAGGACGTTCCCGTGACCTACCCGGGGCCGCCCAGGCCGGAACGGGTCTCCGCCACACCCCTCGCGGAGCTCGCCGATCAGCTGGGTGTCACCGCCCCGGAAGAGGCCGCCGCGGTCACGGGGATCACCCATGACTCGCGGGCCGTCCGCCCCGGCGACCTGTACGCCGCCCTGCCCGGCGCCCGCGTGCACGGCGCCGACTTCGTCACCCAGGCCGTCGGTCTCGGCGCCGCCGCCGTGCTGACCGACCCGGCCGGCACCGAACGGGCCGCCGCCACCGGCCTGCCGGTGCTCACCGTCGACGACCCGCGCGCGCGGATGGGCGAGCTGGCGGCGACCATCTACGGCCACCCGGGCCGGGAGCTGCTCCAGATCGGCATCACGGGCACCTCCGGCAAGACCACCACCGCCTATCTCGTCGAGGGCGGTCTGCGCACCGGCCGTTCCGCCGGGCTCATCGGCACGGTCGAGACCCGGATCGGCGACGAGCGCATCAAGTCCGAGCGCACCACTCCGGAAGCCACCGACCTGCAGGCCCTGTTCGCCGTGATGCGCGAGCGCGGGGTCGAGGCGGTCGCCATGGAGGTCTCCAGCCACGCGCTGGTCCTCGGCCGGGTCGACGGCTGCGTCTTCGACATCGCGGTGTTCACCAACCTCAGCCCGGAACACATGGAGTTCCACTCCGACATGGAGGACTACTTCCGGGCCAAGGCGCAGTTGTTCACGCCGGAACGCAGCAGGCTCGGCGTGGTCAACATCGACGACGAGTACGGCCGCAGGCTCGCCCGCGAGGCCGGTGTCCCGGTCGTCACCTACTCCGCCGAGGGCCACCCGGACGCCGACTGGCGCGCCGACGACGTCGAGGTGGGCCCGCTGGACTCGCCGTTCACCGTGACCGGCCCCGGCGGCGAGCGGATCCGCGCCAGGTCGCCGCTGCCGGGCCCCTTCAACGTGGCGAACACCCTCGCCGCGATCGTCGCCCTCGCGGCCGCCGGGCTCGACCCGCAGACCGCCGCCGACGGGGTCGCCGCCGTGCCGGGCGTACCGGGCCGGTTGGAGCGCGTGGACGCCGGTCAGGACTACCTCGCGGTCGTCGACTACGCCCACAAGACGGACGCCGTCGAGTCCGTCCTGCGGGCGCTGCGCAAGGTCACCAAGGGCCAGGTGCACGTCGTGCTCGGGTGCGGCGGTGACCGGGACACCACCAAGCGGGGCCCGATGGGCGCGGCCGTGGCCCGGCTCGCCGACACCGCCGTGCTGACCTCCGACAACCCCCGCTCCGAGGACCCCCTAGCGATCCTCGCGACCATGCTGCAGGGCGCGGCGACGGTGCCCGCGCACGAACGCGGCGAGGTGCTGCTCTTCGAGGACCGGGCCGCCGCCATCGCCGCCGCCGTCGGCCGGGCGCAGCCCGGGGACACCGTGCTGGTCGCGGGCAAGGGCCACGAGCAGGGCCAGGACATCGCCGGGGTGGTCCGTCCCTTCGACGACCGCCAGGTACTGCGTGAAGCAATCCGGAAAACCCAGGGATGAAAATCCAGAAGACCCAGGGGATGAACTTGTGATCGCCCTCTCTCTCGCCGAGATCGCAGAAGTCGTCGGCGGGCAGACGCACGACATACCGGATCCGTCGGCACAGGTGACCGGACCGGTCGTCCGGGACTCCCGCGAGGTCGCGCCCGGCAGCCTGTTCGCCTGCTTCGTCGGCGAACGCGTGGACGGTCACGACTTCGCGGCCCAGGTCGTCGAGGCGGGCGCGGTGGCGGTACTCGCGTCGCGCCCCGTCGGCGTGCCCGCGATCGTCGTGGACGACGTCCAGACGGCGCTCGGCGCCCTCGCCCGGCACGTCGTGGCAAAGCTCGGCACCACCCTCGTGGCGCTCACCGGCTCCGCGGGCAAGACCAGCACCAAGGATTTGATCGCGCAGGTACTGCAGCGCAAGGCGCCGACGGTGTGGACGCCCGGCTCGTTCAACAACGAGATCGGGCTGCCGCTGACCGCGCTCAGCGCCACGGCGGAAACCCGGTTCCTGGTGCTGGAGATGGGCGCCCGGGGCATCGGCCACATCCGGTACCTCACCGGCCTGACGCCACCGCGGATCGGCCTGGTGCTCAACGTCGGCACCGCGCACATCGGCGAGTTCGGCGGCCGCGAGCAGATCGCGCAGGCCAAGGGCGAACTCGTCGAGGCCCTGCCGCCGGCGGAGGAGGGCGGTGCCGCGATCCTCAACGCCGACGACCCCCTCGTACGCGCCATGGCGTCGCGTACCAAGGCGAAGGTGGTCCTCTTCGGAGAGGCCGACGAAGCGGACGTACGCGCCGAGAACGTGCGCCTGACGAGTTCCGGCCGGCCCTCTTTCACTCTTCACACACCCTCCGGGTGCGGTGATGTGACCATGCGCCTGTACGGTGAGCACCACGTGTCGAACGCGCTCGCCGCGGCCGCCGTCGCCCATGAGCTGGGCATGTCCGCGGAAGAGATCGCCACCGCGCTCTCCGAGGCAGGCTCCCTCTCCCGCTGGCGTATGGAGGTCACCGAGCGCCCGGACGGCGTGACGGTCGTCAACGACGCCTACAACGCGAACCCCGAGTCCATGCGGGCCGCCCTGCGCGCCCTGGTGGCGATGGGCGAAGCCTCTCGGGCAAAGGGGGGCCGTACGTGGGCGGTGCTCGGCAAGATGGCCGAGCTCGGGGACGAGGCGCTCGCCGAGCACGACGCGGTCGGGCGGCTCGCCGTCCGGCTCAACGTCAGCAAGCTCGTCGCGGTCGGGGGCAGGGAAGCCGCCTGGCTGCAACTGGGCGCATATAACGAGGGTTCGTGGGGTGAGGAGTCGGTGCACGTGTCCGACGCACAGGCGGCGGTCGACCTGTTGCGCAGCGAGTTGCGCCCGGGGGACGTCGTCCTCGTGAAGGCGTCCCGTTCGGTCGGCCTGGAGAGTGTCGCCGAGGCGCTGCTCGCGACCGGCGCCGAGGGTGAGGTCGCCGCCCGATGATGAATCAGATCCTGTTCGCGGGTGTCATCGGGCTCTTCCTGACACTGGTCGGCACACCGCTGCTGATCAAGTTGCTGGCGCGCAAGGGCTACGGTCAGTACATCCGCGACGACGGCCCGCGCGAGCACGCCAGCAAGCGCGGAACGCCGACCATGGGTGGTATCGCCTTCATCCTGGCCACGGTCGCCGCGTACTTCCTGTCCAAGGTCATCACGGGCAAGCCCCCGACCTTCTCGGGTCTGCTGGTGCTGGGCCTCATGGTGGGCATGGGCCTGGTCGGCTTCCTGGACGACTACATCAAGATCGTCAAGCGGCGTTCGCTGGGTCTGCGGGCCAAGGCGAAGATGGCCGGCCAGCTGATCGTCGGCATCGCCTTCGCGGTGCTGTCCCTGCAGTTCGCGGACAACCGCGGCAACACCCCGGCCTCCACCAAGCTGTCGTTCATCACCGACTTCGGCTGGACGATCGGCCCGGTGCTGTTCGTGGTCTGGGCGCTGTTCATGATTCTCGCGATGTCGAACGGCGTGAACCTCACCGACGGCCTCGACGGCCTCGCCACCGGCGCCTCCGTGCTGGTCTTCGGCGCCTACACCTTCATCGGCGTCTGGCAGTTCCAGGAGTCCTGCGCCAACGCGCAGACCCTGACCAACCCGGGCGCCTGCTACGAGGTACGCGATCCGCTCGATCTCGCGGTGGTCGCCTCGGCCCTGATGGGTTCCTGCCTCGGCTTCCTGTGGTGGAACACCTCCCCGGCCAAGATCTTCATGGGTGACACCGGTTCGCTGGCGCTCGGCGGTGTGCTCGCCGGTCTGGCCATCTGCTCCCGCACGGAGCTGCTGCTGGCGATCCTCGGCGGCCTGTTCGTGCTGATCACCATGTCGGTGGTCATCCAGGTCGGCTCGTTCCGCCTGACCGGTAAGCGGGTCTTCCGGATGGCGCCACTGCAGCATCACTTCGAACTCAAGGGCTGGTCCGAAGTCCTTGTCGTGGTCCGCTTCTGGATCATTCAGGGCATCTGTGTGATTGTCGGACTAGGCCTCTTCTATGCGGGATGGGCAGCGGAAAAGTGACTTCCTCGGAGCTCAAGGGCAAGCACGTCACTGTCGCCGGGCTCGGCGTCTCCGGCGTCCCGGCGGCCAAGGTCCTGCACGGCCTCGGCGCGCACGTCACCGTCGTCAACGACGGCGACGACGAGCGCGCCCGGGTCCAGGCCGCGGAGCTGGAGGCGCTCGGCGTCACCGTCCGTCTCGGCGACGGCGCGACCCTGCCCGAGGGCACCGAGCTGATCGTCACCGCGCCGGGCTGGAAGCCGGACAAGCCGCTGTTCACGGCGGCGGCCGGGGCCGGCGTCCCGGTCTGGGGCGACGTCGAACTGGCCTGGCGGCTGCGGGGCCCGGACGCGGCCCCCTGGCTGGCGGTCACCGGCACCAACGGCAAGACCACGACCGTCCAGATGCTCGCCTCGATCCTGACGGCGGCAGGGCTGCGCACCGCCGCCGTCGGCAACATCGGAGTCTCGCTGCTGGACGCGGTGCTCGGCGAGGAGCCCTACGACGTCCTCGCGGTCGAGCTGTCCAGCTACCAGCTGCACTGGGCGCCCTCGCTGCGCGCCCACTCCGCGGCCGTGCTGAACCTCGCCCCCGACCACCTCGACTGGCACGGCTCCATGGAGGCCTACGCCGCCGACAAGGGCCGCATCTACGAAGGAAATCGCGTCGCCTGCGTGTACAACGCGGCCGACAAGGCCACCGAGGACCTGGTGCGCGCGGCGGACGTCGAAGAGGGCTGCCGGGCCGTCGGCTTCACCCTGGGCACCCCGGCGCCGTCCCAACTCGGCGTCGTGGACGGCATCCTGGTCGACCGCGCCTTCGTCGCGGACCGGCACAAGAACGCCCAGGAGCTGGCGGAGGTCTCCGACGTGCGCCCGCCGGCCCCGCACAACATCGCCAACGCCCTTGCGGCGGCGGCCCTCGCGCGCGCGTACGGCGTGCCCGCCCACGCCGTGCGGGACGGTCTGCGCGCCTTCACCCCCGACGCCCACCGCATCGCCCACGTCGCCGACGTGGACGGGGTGGCCTACGTCGACGACTCCAAGGCCACCAACACCCACGCCGCCGAGGCCTCGTTGGCGGCGTACGACTCGATCGTGTGGATCGCGGGCGGACTGGCCAAGGGCGCCACCTTCGACGAGCTGGTCGCCAAGTCGGCGAAGCGGCTTCGCGGGGCCGTCCTCGTCGGCGCCGATCGTGCCCTGATCCGCGAAGCCCTGGCGCGACACGCCCCGGAAGTACCCGTCGTCGACCTCGACCGGACCGACACTGGGGCGATGCTCGCGGCTGTCCGGGAGGCGCGCCGCCTGGCCGTCACCGGAGACACGGTGCTTCTGGCACCTGCGTGTGCCTCCATGGACATGTTCGCCAACTACAAGAAGCGAGGAGACGCGTTCGCGGAGGCGGTTCGCGAACTCGGCGCGGGCGCCTGAGAGCGGGTCTTTCGCCACGGCGGGTGCTGTGGGGACCCTTGGAGGGACAGGTGACTCGGATGTGGCTCGGCTTTGGTCGGCTTCGGCTCCCCGCCGGTGGGAGCCGCTGATGTCCGGCAGCCGTACCGGACGGCCTCCGGTCCGACGAACCGTCCGCGCGCCCGCAGCCCGTCAGCCGCGCGAGAACCTCGCCGTACGGATCTACATCCGCGTGCGCAAGGCCTGGGACCGGCCGCTGACGGCGTACTACCTCATCCTCGGCGGAAGCCTGCTGATCACCGTGCTGGGCCTGGTGATGGTCTACTCGGCCTCCCAGATCACCGCCCTGCAGATGTCGCTCGGCGGGTCGTACTTCTTCCGCAAGCAGATGCTGGCCGCCGTCATCGGCGCGGTGCTGCTGTACGTCGCCTCCCGGATGCCCGTGAAGCTGCACCGGGCGCTCGCCTACCCGATCATCGCCGGCGCCGTGTTCCTGATGGCCCTGGTGCAGGTGCCGGGGATAGGGGTGGCGGTCAACGGCAACCAGAACTGGATCGCCCTCGGGGGCTCCTTCCAGCTCCAGCCCAGCGAGTTCGGCAAGCTGGCCCTCGTGCTGTGGGGCGCGGACCTGCTCGCCCGCAAGCAGGACAAGAACCTGCTCGCGCAGTGGAAGCACATGCTGGTGCCGCTGGTGCCGGTCGCGTTCATGCTGCTCGGCCTGATCATGCTCGGCGGCGACATGGGCACCGCGATCATCCTCACGGCGATCCTGTTCGGGCTGCTGTGGCTGGCGGGCGCCCCGACCCGGCTATTCGTCGGTGTGCTGGCGGTCGCGGCGGTGCTCGGCACGATCCTGATCCAGAGCAGTGCCAACCGGCTGGACCGGTTCCGCTGCATCGGCGCCACCGAGATGGGCCCCGACGGCTCGTGCTGGCAGGCCGTGCACGGCATCTACGCCCTCGCCTCCGGCGGACTCTTCGGTTCCGGGCTGGGTGCGAGTGTGGAAAAATGGGGTCAACTCCCGGAAGCGCACACCGACTTCATCTTCGCCGT
The DNA here is from genome assembly GCF_043204795.1 of Streptomyces sp. NPDC047706. Taxonomy (NCBI): domain Bacteria; kingdom Bacillati; phylum Actinomycetota; class Actinomycetes; order Kitasatosporales; family Streptomycetaceae; genus Streptomyces; species Streptomyces sp. NPDC047706. The sequence goes on from NZ_JBIDCW010000010.1 coordinate 126,781, forward strand.
CACCGGTGAGGAACTGGGGCTGGCGGGGACGCTGTCGGTGCTCGCCCTCTTCGCCGCTCTAGGCTATGCGGGTATCCGCGTGGCCGGAGGCTCGGAGGACCCCTTCGTCAGGTATGCCGCGGGAGGCGTGACCACCTGGATCACGGCCCAGGCCGTGATCAACATCGGTGCGGTGCTCGGCCTGCTGCCGATCGCCGGCGTCCCCCTCCCGCTGTTCTCCTACGGGGGATCCGCCCTGCTGCCGACCATGTTCGCCATCGGGTTGCTGATCGCCTTCGCGCGAGACGAGCCCGCTGCGCGGGCGGCGCTTGCGATGCGGCAACCCCGCTTTGGTAGAAAGCGGGGGGCCGGGGGCCCCACAGGGCCCCGGAGATGGAACACGATGCGACGTCGCGCCACGGCGCGTTCGTCCGGAGAGCGGTGAATTTCGGTGCATGTCGTACTCGCTGGTGGGGGGACCGCCGGCCACATCGAGCCCGCGCTCGCCCTCGCGGACGCCCTGCGCAGGCAGGACCCGACGGTGGGGATCACGGCCCTCGGCACGGAGCGCGGCCTGGAGACCCGGCTCGTCCCGGAACGCGGCTACGAGCTGGCGCTGATCCCCGCCGTCCCGCTGCCGCGCAAGCCCACTCCCGAGCTGATCACCGTCCCGGGCCGGCTGCGCGGCACGATCAAGGCGGCCGAGCAGATCCTGGAGCACACCAAGGCGGACGCCGTGGTCGGCTTCGGCGGCTACGTCGCCCTGCCCGGCTATCTGGCCGCCAAGCGGCTCGGCGTGCCGATCGTGATCCACGAGGCGAACGCCCGGCCCGGCCTCGCCAACAAGATCGGTTCCCGGTACGCGGCGCGCGTCGCCGTCTCCACACCCGACAGCAAGCTGCGCGACGCCCGCTACATCGGCATCCCGCTGCGCCGCTCCATCGCCACCCTCGACCGGGCCGCCGTCCGTCCCGAGGCCCGCGCGATGTTCGGCCTCGACCCCAACCTGCCCACGCTGCTGGTCTCCGGTGGCTCGCAGGGCGCCCGGCGGCTCAACGAGGTGGTCCAGCAGGTCGCCCCGTGGCTCCAGCAGGCCGGAATCCAGATCCTGCACGCGGTCGGCCCCAAGAACGAACTGCCGCAGGTCCACCAGATGCCGGGAATGCCCCCGTACATCCCGGTAAGTTATCTGGACCGGATGGACCTCGCCTACGCCGCGGCCGACATGATGCTCTGCCGCGCGGGCGCGATGACCGTCGCCGAACTCTCCGCCGTCGGGCTGCCGGCCGCCTACGTCCCGCTGCCGATCGGCAACGGCGAACAGCGGCTGAACGCACAGCCGGTCGTCAAGGCCGGCGGCGGACTGCTGGTCGACGACGCGGAACTCACCCCGGAGTGGGTGCAGCAGAACGTGCTGCCCGTGCTCGCCGACCCGCACCGGCTGTACGAGATGTCCCGCGCCGCCGGTGAGTTCGGCCGCCGGGACGCCGACGAACTCCTCGTCGGCATGGTGCACGAGGCGATCGCCGCCAACCGTGCACACCGTTAGGCACGTTTGAACGGAAGGCAGGGAGCGTGGCCGGACCGACCACCGCCGAACGCGGTGCACGCCAGCAGGAGCAGTCCGGCCCGCCCCCCGCCCGGCGGTTGAGGCGCCCCAGGCTTCGTACGATCATCATTCTTGGGCTTGTCCTGATTCTTCTCGGCGCCGGTGCCGGCTGGCTGTTGTACGGCGCGCAATGGACGCGCGTGCAGCGCGTGACCGTCTCCGGCACCCAGGTCCTGACGCCCGCGCAGGTGCGCGAGGCCGCCGACGTACCGGTCGGGGACCCGCTGATTTCCGTCGACACCGACAGGATCGAGGCACGACTGCGTCGGAAATTGCCCCGAATTGACGTGGTTGAGGTGGTCCGTTCCTGGCCGCATGGAGTCGGCCTGAAAGTGACCGAGCGGACCCCGGTTCTGCTCGTCGAAAAGGGCGCCGAGTTCGTGGAAGTGGACGACGAAGGTGTCCGTTTCGCCACGGTTTCTGAAGCGCCGAAAGGCGTTCCGCTCCTGGAATTGACGGTGTCCCGGTCGGGTTCGGCCGTGCCCAGCCACCGCCGTTTCGGAGAGCTCCGTCTGGTACGCGAGGCGGTCCGGGTCGCCGGAGCCGTTCCTGCCGCGGTGGCCCGGGACACCCGCGTCGTCAAGGTCCGTTCCTTCGACGACATCTCACTGGAGTTGACCGGCGGGCGCACGGTCGCGTGGGGGAGTGGCGAGAAGGGGCGCGCGAAGGCCCGCAGCCTCACCGCTCTCATGAAAGCCGCTTCCGGCGCCCGCCACTTCGACGTCAGCGTTCCCACCGCCCCCGCGTCATCGGGGAGTTGACGCCTATCGGCGCAGGCCAGCACCCTGGTTGGGCAGCGCTATGGCTGATCACATAGGGTGAAAAGAAAAACGGGAGGTTCGGCGTGTTCGTTGAACGTGCGCCACTTGTCGACTTAGTGTCCTGTTCAGAAGACTCCAGGGAACAGACACACTGGTAACCCTAAACTTCAGCGTTAGGGTTCGGGTCGGCGTTACGGACCGTCCCATTCGGCATCAGTCGTCGGATCGCGGGGCACCGCGGGACGACGGCACGTAATTCGAGGCGAGAGGCCTTCGACGTGGCAGCACCGCAGAACTACCTCGCAGTCATCAAGGTCATCGGTGTCGGCGGCGGTGGTGTCAATGCCATCAACCGGATGATCGAGGTCGGTCTCAAGGGTGTCGAGTTCATCGCCATCAACACCGACGCGCAGGCGCTGTTGATGAGCGACGCCGACGTGAAGCTCGACGTCGGCCGTGAACTCACCCGTGGACTCGGCGCCGGAGCCAACCCGGCCGTCGGCCGCAAGGCCGCCGAGGACCACCGAGAGGAGATCGAGGAGGTCCTCAAGGGGGCCGACATGGTCTTCGTGACGGCCGGTGAAGGCGGCGGCACCGGAACCGGCGGCGCGCCCGTCGTGGCCAACATCGCCCGCTCGCTGGGCGCCCTCACCATCGGCGTGGTCACGCGCCCGTTCACCTTCGAGGGACGGCGCCGCGCCAACCAGGCCGAGGACGGCATCGCTGAGCTCCGCGAAGAGGTCGACACCCTCATCGTCATCCCGAACGACCGGCTGCTGTCCATCTCGGACCGCCAGGTCTCGGTCCTGGACGCCTTCAAGTCGGCCGACCAGGTCCTCCTCTCCGGTGTCCAGGGCATCACCGACCTCATCACCACCCCCGGCCTCATCAACCTCGACTTCGCCGACGTCAAGTCGGTCATGTCGGAGGCGGGTTCGGCGCTCATGGGCATCGGCTCGGCCCGCGGCGACGACCGCGCGGTGGCCGCGGCCGAGATGGCGATCTCCTCGCCGCTCCTGGAGGCGTCCATCGACGGCGCCCGGGGCGTGCTGCTCTCCATCTCCGGCGGCTCCGACCTCGGACTCTTCGAGATCAACGAGGCCGCCCAACTGGTCAGCGAGGCGGCGCACCCCGAGGCCAACATCATCTTCGGCGCGGTCATCGACGACGCCCTCGGCGACGAGGTCCGGGTCACCGTGATCGCCGCCGGCTTCGACGGGGGCCAGCCCCCCGCCCGCCGGGACACCGTCCTCGGCTCGTCCTCCGCCAAGCGCGAGGAGCCGGCCCCGGCGCGGCAGCAGACCGAGAGCCGCCCGTCGTTCGGCGCCCTCGGCAGCGTCAAGCCCAAGGAGGAGCCGGAGCCCGCTCCCGAGCCGGTGAGCGAGGTCCAGGCGCCGCCGCCGGTGCCGCCGTCGCGCGCCTACACCGACAGCGCGGCCGAGGAACTGGACGTACCGGACTTCCTGAAGTGATAGGACAGCGCGACACCGTGAACGGCGCGCACTTCGCTTTCACCGACCGGTGGGGCGGGGTGAGCGCCGTTCCGTACGAGGAGCTCAACCTCGGCGGGGCGGTCGGGGACGACCCCGACGCGGTACGGACCAATCGGGAGCTGGCCGCCAAGTCGCTCGGGCTCGACGCCGGGCGGGTCGTCTGGATGAACCAGGTGCACGGCGACGACGTGGCCGTCGTCGACGGCCCCTGGGACGCCGGCTCACCCGTCCCGCCGGTCGACGCGATCGTGACCCGGCGGCGGGGCCTCGCCCTCGCCGTCCTCACCGCCGACTGCGTACCCGTCCTGCTCGCCGACCCCGTCGCCGGGGTCGCCGCCGCGGCCCACGCGGGCCGGCCCGGCATGATCGCCGGAGTCGTCCCCGCCGCGCTACGCGCGATGATGGAACTCGGTGCCGAGCCGGAGCGGATCGTGGCCCGCACCGGACCCGCGGTCTGCTGCCGGTGCTACGAGGTGCCGGACGCGATGCGCGCCGAGGTGGCCGCCGTCGAGCCGGCGGCGTACGCCGAAACGAGATGGGGCACACCGGCGGTCGACGTGGCCGCCGGAGTGCACGCCCAGCTCACCCGGCTCGGGGTGCGCGACCGGGAGCAGTCGCCGGTGTGCACGCTGGAGTCGGGCGACCACTTCTCGTACCGCCGCGACCGCACCACCGGTCGGCTCGCGGGCTATGTATGGCTGGACTGATGGGACATGACGGACCGTAGGGATGAACTCGCCAGAAATCTGGCGAAGGTGGAGGAGCGCATCGCCGCGGCATGCGCCGCCGCCGGGCGGAGGTGTGAGGAGGTGACCCTGATCGTGGTCACCAAGACCTACCCCGCGGCCGATGTGCGGATCCTGTCGGAGCTGGGTGTGCGTCATGTCGCCGAGAACCGAGACCAGGACGCGGCACCCAAGGCCGCGGAATGCTCGGATCTGGCCCTTACTTGGCACTTCGTCGGCCAGTTGCAGACCAACAAGGTGCGCTCCGTGGTCGGGTACGCGGATGTCGTACAGTCCGTCGATCGTTCCAGGCTTGTCACAGCTCTCTCCAAGGAGGCGGTGCGCGCCGGGCGTGAGGTGGGGTGCCTGATCCAGGTCGCGCTCGACGCGGGCGAGAGCGCGCGAGGGGAGCGGGGCGGCGTGGCGCCGGGCGGCGTCGGGGAGTTGGCGGACGTGGTGGCCGGGGCCCCGGGGTTGCGGCTGGACGGGTTGATGACCGTCGCGCCGCTCACCGGGGAGTTCGCGGGACGCCAACCGGCGGCATTCGAGCGGATGATGGATTTGTCGACCGACCTGCGCCGGACCCATCCGGCTGCCACCATGGTCTCGGCAGGGATGAGCGCGGACCTCGAGCAGGCCGTGGCCGCCGGAGCGACACATGTGCGCGTCGGCACCGCGGTACTCGGAGTCCGCCCCAGGCTCGGGTAACGTCGCCAAGAAGTCGGACCACAGCAGAAAATATGGTCATTGCCGTCGCAGGGCGGGCGTAACGACCTCGTGGATCGCGGGCATTTGGCAGTCGTCAGCCGATCCACCACAGAGCGGAGGACTCAGAGCATGGCCGGCGCGATGCGCAAGATGGCGGTCTACCTCGGCCTCGTGGAGGACGATGGGTACGACGGCCGGGGTTTCGACCCCGACGACGACTTCGAACCCGAACTCGACCCGGAGCCGGAGCGGGATCACCGGCGCCACGAGTCGTCGCACCAGTCCCACAGTGCACATCAGTCCCAAAGGGACGAACCGGTACGGATGGTGCAGCCTCCGGCGCCTCGCGAGCCGGTCTCCCACGTCGCTTCGCTACCCGCGGAATCCGGACGTCCGGCGCGCATCGCGCCCGTGGCATCCATCACACAAGAACGCGCAAGCCTGGAGAAGAACGCACCGGTGATCATGCCCAAAGTCGTGTCGGAACGAGAGCCGTACCGGATCACCACACTTCACCCGCGGACCTACAACGAAGCCCGTACCATCGGGGAACACTTCCGTGAGGGCACCCCGGTGATCATGAACTTGACTGAGATGGATGACACAGATGCCAAGCGACTTGTCGACTTTGCGGCGGGTTTGGTGTTTGGTCTTCACGGCAGTATCGAGCGGGTGACGCAGAAGGTGTTCCTGTTGTCTCCTGCTAACGTCGATGTCACGGCGGAGGACAAGGCCCGCATCGCAGAGGGCGGGTTCTTCAACCAGAGCTGAGACGCACGACCGGAAACAGCAGTGCAAGCATCACCGAGCAGTACCCAGAGCATGGATCAGGGGAGAGGGAAGCAAGGGTCATGAGCGTGGTCCTGGATGTCGTCTACATCGCGCTGATGTGCTTCCTCATCGTGCTCATCTTCCGGTTGGTCATGGACTACGTCTTCCAGTTCGCCCGCTCATGGCAACCCGGCAAGGCGATGGTGGTCGTTCTGGAGGCCACCTACACTGTCACTGATCCACCGCTCAAGCTTCTGCGGCGGTTCATTCCGCCGCTGCGTCTCGGGGGCGTGGCGCTCGACCTGTCCTTCTTCGTACTGATGATCATCGTCTACATCCTGATCTCGCTCGTGAGTCGGCTGTGAGCGATGTGAACTACGGTCTTGCCGAATGCCGACGACTACGTTGAGGTGAAGAGATGCCGTTGACCCCCGAGGACGTGCGGAACAAGCAGTTCACGACCGTCCGCCTCCGAGAAGGCTATGACGAGGACGAGGTCGATGCCTTCCTCGACGAGGTCGAAGCCGAGCTGACCCGTCTGCTCCGCGAGAACGAGGACCTGCGCGCCAAGCTGGCCGCGGCCACCCGCGCCGCCGCCCAGAACCAGCAGAACATGCGCAAGCCCCCGGAGCCGCAGGACCAGCAGCAGGGGATGCCCCAGCCCGGCATGCCGCAGCAGGGCATGCCGCAGCAGGGCATGCGCGGTCCCGGCGCTCCTGTGCCCGCCGGCATATCGGGCCCGCCGCAGCAGCAGATGGGTGGCCCCATGGGTGGCCCGCCCCAGCTGCCGAGCGGTGCGCCGCAGCTGCCCGCCGGTCCCGGCGGTCAGGGTCCGCAGGGTCCCGGCCCGATGGGTCAGGGTCCGATGGGCCAGGGGCCGATGCAGGGCCAGATGGGCCCGGGTCCCATGGGCGGTCCGATGGGTGGCCCCGGTATGCCCGGTCAGGGCCCCGGTGGCGACAGCGCCGCGCGCGTCCTGTCGCTTGCTCAGCAGACCGCCGACCAGGCGATCGCGGAGGCCCGTTCCGAGGCCAACAAGATCGTCGGTGAGGCCCGTTCGCGCGCCGAGGGTCTGGAGCGCGACGCCCGCGCCAAGGCCGACGCGCTGGAGCGGGACGCCCAGGAGAAGCACCGCGTCGCGATGGGCTCGCTGGAGTCCGCCCGCGCCACGCTGGAGCGCAAGGTCGAGGACCTGCGCGGCTTCGAGCGGGAGTACCGCACGCGCCTGAAGTCCTACCTGGAGTCGCAGCTGCGTCAGCTGGAGACCCAGGCGGACGACTCGCTCGCCCCGCCGCGGACCCCCGCGACCGCGTCGCTCCCGCCGTCCCCGGCGCCTTCGATGGCCCCGGCCGGCGCGAGTGCCCCCTCGTACGGTGGCAACCAGTCGATGGGCGGTGCGCCGAGCCCGGCCGCTCCGTCCTACGGCGGCCAGCAGCAGATGTCCCCGGCGATGACCCAGCCGATGGCTCCGGTGCGGCCGCAGGGCCCGTCGCCGATGGGTCAGGCCCCCTCGCCCATGCGTGGGTTCCTGATCGACGAGGACGACAACTGACGGTGGGTAGTACGGCGTAGACGTCGGCAGCGTTCATAGGGCGGGGCCCCGGATTCCGATCCGGGGCCCCGCCCTTTTGCTACGCGTGTTCACGGTGTCAGCCGTGTGTGTTCGGACGTGGGCGCAGTTGTCTGGGTGTACGCAACGCCGAAGGCCCGGGCCCACCATGATTTTTCGGCGGGTCCGGGCCTACGGCGGGGGTTACGCCTTGCGCAGGCGGAACGTCAGCGTCAGCGCCTCGTCCGTGAACGGCGCACCGTAGCCGCCGTCCGCCTCGCCCTGGGCGAAGTCCGTGGCCAGGACCTCGTCGGCGATCAGCGAGGCGTGGTCGCCGAGCGCGGCGGTCGTCGCCGGGTCGGTCGCGGTCCAGCGCAGGGCGATGCGGTCGGCGACATCGAGGCCGCTGTTCTTGCGGGCCTCCTGGATCAGGCGGATCGCGTCACGGGCGAGGCCCGCGCGGCGCAGCTCCTCCGTGATCTCCAGGTCGAGGGCGACCGTGGCACCCGCGTCCGACGCCACCGACCAGCCCTCGCGGGGGGTCTCCGTGATGATGACCTCGTCGGGGGCCAGAGTGATCGTCTCGCCGTCGACCTCCACGGACGCCGTGCCCTCGCGCAGGGCGAGGGAGAGCGCGGCCGCGTCGGCGTTCGCGACGGCCTTGGCCACGTCCTGGACGCGCTTGCCGAACCGCTTGCCCAGCGCACGGAAGTTGGCCTTGGCCGTGGTGTCGACCAGGGAGCCGCCGACCTCGCTCAGCGACGCGAGCGACTCGACGTTCAGCTCCTCCGTGATCTGCGTGTGCAGCTCGGGGGAGAGGGCGTCGAAGCCGGTCGCGGCGATCAGCGCGCGCCGCAGCGGCTGACGTGTCTTGACGCCCGACTCCGCGCGCGTGGCACGCCCCAGCTCCACCAGGCGGCGCACCAGCACCATCTGCTTCGACAGCTCCGGGTCGATGGCGGTCAGATCCGCCTCCGGCCACGACGACAGGTGCACCGACTCCGGCGCTCCGGGCGTGACCGGCACGATCAGGTCCTGCCAGACCCGCTCTGTGATGAAGGGGGTCAGCGGGGCCATCAGCTTCGTGACCGTCTCGACGACCTCGTGCAGGGTGCGCAGCGCCGCCTTGTCGCCCTGCCAGAACCGGCGCCGGGAGCGCCGCACGTACCAGTTCGACAGATCGTCGACGAAGGCGGACAGCAGCTTGCCGGCGCGCTGGGTGTCGTACGACTCCAGGGACTGGGTCACCTGGTCGGTCAGCGCGTGCAGTTCGGACAGCAGCCAGCGGTCGGGCAGCGGGCGGTCGGCCGGGGCCGGGTCGGCCGCGGACGGGGCCCAGTTCGACGTGCGGGCGTACAGGGCCTGGAAGGCGACCGTGTTCCAGTAGGTGAGGAGCGTCTTGCGGACGACCTCCTGGATGGTGCCGTGGCCCACCCGGCGGGCGGCCCACGGGGAGCCGCCGGCCGCCATGAACCAGCGCACCGCGTCCGCGCCGTGCTGGTCCATGAGCGGGATCGGCTGGAGGATGTTGCCCAGGTGCTTGGACATCTTGCGGCCGTCCTCGGCGAGGATGTGGCCGAGGCAGACGACGTTCTCGTACGACGACTTGTCGAAGACCAGCGTGCCGACCGCCATCAGCGTGTAGAACCAGCCGCGCGTCTGGTCGATGGCCTCGCTGATGAACTGCGCCGGGTAGCGGGACTCGAAGAGTTCCTTGTTCTTGTACGGGTAGCCCCACTGCGCGAACGGCATCGAACCCGAGTCGTACCAGGCGTCGATGACCTCCGGCACGCGCGTGGCCGTCTTCTCGCACTCGGGGCAGGCGAAGGTGACGTCGTCGATGTACGGGCGGTGCGGGTCGAGGCCCGACTGGTCGGTGCCGGTCAGCTCGGTGAGTTCGGCCCGGGAGCCGGCCACGGTGAGGTGGTCGTCCTCGCAGCGCCAGATGGGCAGCGGGGTGCCCCAGTAGCGGTTGCGGGACAGGGCCCAGTCGATGTTGTTGTTGAGCCAGTCACCGTAGCGGCCGTTCTTGACCGTGTCCGGGTACCAGTTGGTCCGCTCGTTCTCCTCCAGGAGGCGGTCCTTGATGGCCGTCGTGCGGATGTACCACGACGGCTGCGCGTAGTAGAGCAGCGCGGTGTGGCAGCGCCAGCAGTGCGGGTAGCTGTGCTCGTAGGGCAGGTGCTTGAAGAGCAGGCCGCGCTCGCCCAGGTCCTCGGTGAGCTTCTCGTCGGCCTTCTTGAAGAAGACGCCGCCGACGAGGGGGAGGTCCTCCTCGAAGGTGCCGTCCGGGCGGACCGGGTTCACCACCGGCAGGCCGTACGAGCGGCAGACCTTGAGGTCGTCCTCACCGAAGGCGGGCGACTGGTGGACCAGGCCGGTGCCGTCCTCGGTGGTGACGTAGTCGGCGTTGACGACGAAGTGGGCCTCGGCCGGGAACTCGACCAGCTCGAAGGGGCGCTGGTACGTCCAGCGCTCCATCTCGGCGCCGGTGAAGGTCTGGCCGGTGGTCTGCCAGCCCTCGCCGAGGGCCTTCTCGACCAGCGGTTCGGCCACGACCAGCTTCTCCTCGCCGTCGGTCGCGACGACGTAGGTGACCTCGGGGTGGGTGGCGACGGCGGTGTTGGAGACGAGGGTCCACGGGGTCGTCGTCCACACCAGGAGCGCGGCCTCGCCGGCCAGGGGGCCGGAGGTCAGGGGGAAACGGACGTAGACGGAGGGGTCGACGACCGTCTCGTAGCCCTGGGCCAGCTCGTGGTCGGACAGGCCGGTGCCGCAGCGGGGGCACCAGGGGGCGACGCGGTGGTCCTGGACCAGCAGGCCCTTCTTGAAGATCTCCTTCAGCGACCACCAGACCGACTCGATGTACTCGGGCTCCATGGTCACGTACGCCTCGTCGAGGTCGACCCAGTAGCCCATGCGGGTCGTCAGCTCGGAGAAGGCGTCGGTGTGGCGGAGCACGGAGGCACGGCACTTGGCGTTGAACTCGGCGATGCCGTACGCCTCGATGTCCTTCTTGCCGGAGAAGCCGAGCTCCTTCTCCACCGCCAGCTCCACCGGCAGGCCGTGGCAGTCCCAGCCGGCCTTGCGGGCCACGTGGTAGCCGCGCATGGTGCGGAAGCGGGGGAAGACGTCCTTGAAGACGCGGGCCTCGATGTGATGGGCGCCCGGCATGCCGTTCGCGGTGGGGGGGCCTTCGTAGAACACCCACTCGGGGCGGCCCTCGGACTGCTCCAGGCTCTTGGCGAAGATCTTCTGCTCGCGCCAGAAATCGAGCACGGCGTGCTCGAGGGCGGGCAGGTCGACCTGGGCGGGCACCTGGCGGTACGTCGGCGTTGTCATCTGCGAGCTTCCTCCGGCGGACTTGCTGCCTTCCGTCCGGAGGGACGAGAGCTACGTCTTTCCTACGCCGCTTCGGCGCGCTCCCGCGGTACCACCCTCCTTGGCTCGCCGGCGCGGGGTGTCGCGTCGGTGAGCCCCCTCATTGGGGTCGCGATGCCGGTTCTACCGGCCCCGGGCTGGTGAGCTGGGGCTTTCTTCCGGCGGCTCCGGGGTGATCTTCGCGTCGCGCTCGCCCCCGGGCTCCCACCGTCCCCGGGTCGCTCTGGGCTGCGTACGCCGCTACTCGTCCCCATCCATGCTTTTCGCTCCGCCCAGTGTACGGCGCCGGGCGGACCCTGGCCGACCGGATTTACGGGGCCGGTGGTCAGGGTGTAATTTGACCCGATTGGTCAATTATGTGACTTCGGATCCTCTGATGTCCGGCTCGGCGGATTACCCGGCGGGGAGCTGGGCACAACGCATGCATGCCGGGCGCGTGGCGGTCGCGGGGTGGGCGATTCGGGCGGCGTGCCCCGTTGCCGCGGGCGTCGAGTCGATTTATCGTCCCAGCACGATTCGCGTGCAAGATCACAATATGTGAAGGGGCCGCGGCCATGGTGGCGAAAAAGACCGCCGCACAGCAGTCGGCGTCCGGCAGGTCCACGCACGCTTCCGGCGGCGCGGCGGACGCGTCCGGCGGTGCGGCCAAGGGTTCGGGTGGGAAGAAGAGCACGCAGGGCGTGGCATCGGCCGCGAGGCGCGCGGTGGACAAGGCCGTGGAGGGTGTCAAGCGGGTACGGGCAGCGGCCTCGGCGGGGGCGGGCGGGAAGGGTGCGCCTGCTGGGGCGGGGGGTGGGGCTGGTGCCAGGGCTGGGGGGTCCGCTGAGGCCGGGGCCGGGGCCGGGGCCGGGGCTGGGGCTGCGGATGGGGCAAGGGCGCGGGTTGAGGGTGGGGGGAAGAGGGGCACGGGTGCGGGGAAGCGCTCGGCTGAGAAGGCTGTGGTCACGGGGTCGGCCGGGGGGAAGGCGCCGGGTCGGGGACCGGCGCGCGGGGAAGCTCCGGCTCGGGGGGTGGCGGGTGGGAGCGCGTCGGCCAAGGGGTCTGCGGGTGGGAGCGCGTCGGCCAAGGGGTCTGCGGGTGGGAGCGCGTCGGCCAAGGGGTCTGCGGGTGGGAGCGCGTCGGCCAAGGAGTCTGCGCGTGGGCGGGTGCACGCCGGAGGATCGGCGGGCCGACGGGTGCACGCCAGGGGGTCGGCGGGCCTGGAAGGGGCGGTCAGGGAGTCGGCGGATCAGGCGGCGCCGGCTACAGGGGTGGGGACGAGGAAGGCGACTGCCAAGAAGGCTGCCGCCAAGAGGCCCGCTGCCAAGAAGGCCGCTGCCAAGGACGTGAGCGGGGCGGCCGAGGACGCGGTGGCCGAGGCGGCGAGGAGTGGCGGGGCGGTGGGCGAGGGACGCTCGGCGAGGAAGGCGGTCGGGGGTGGTGGGGCCGCTGAGAAGGGGTCGGCGAGGAAGGCGGTCGGGGGTGGTGGGGCCGCTGAGAAGGGGTCGGCGAGGAAGGCGGGCGGCGGTGGTGGGGCCGCTGAGAAGGGGTCGGCGAAGAAGGCGGTCGGGGGTGGTGGGGCCGCTGAGAAGGGGTCGGCGAAGAAGGCGGTCGGGGGTGGTGGGGCCGCTGAGAAGGGGTCGGCGAGGAAGGCTGTGGCCAAGAAGGCGCCGGCGAAGAAGACCGCCGCGGCCAAGTCGGCGGTGGTCGAGGTGGCGCCCGTTCCGGAGGGAGCGGCTGCCAGGAAGGCTGTCACCAAGAAGGCCGCGGCCAAGAAGACGGCCGCGAAGAAGGCCGCCGCCAAGAAGACCGCGGCGCCGAGGGACGCGGCAGCGAAGAAGAGGGCGCCGGCGAAGGACGCCGTTACGAAGAAGGTGGCGCCCGGCAAGGAGAGCGCGGCCAGGACGCCGGCGGGAGCCGAGCGCGGGGCGGATGAGGGGGCCGTGGCCAAGAAGGGGGCCCCCCGCAAGAAGGCCGCTGCCAGGACGGCGGCGGCATCGGAGCAGATGGCGGGTGAGGGGATCGCCGCCAAGAAGGCGGCCCCTGGCAAGAGGGCCGCGGCCGGGAAGGCGGCGGCTGCTGAGCGTGCCCCGGGTGAGGGCGCCGTCGGGAAGGTGACGCCTGCCGAGCCAGCCCCGGCCGGGAAGGCGGCCGCATCCGCGCGGGCGGCTGAGCAGGGCGGCGACCGGGAGGTGGCCACCGGCGAGCACGGTGCTGCCGGGAAGGCGGCGGCATACGAGCGTGCTCCGGGTGAGGGTCCCGTCGAGAAGGCGCCCCCCGGCAAGAAGGCCGCTGCCGGGAAGGCGGCCGCATCCGCGCGGGCGGCTGAGCAGGGCGGCGACCGGGAGGTGGCCCCCGGCAAGCAGGGTGCTGAGAGGAAGGCGGGGTCCGGCAAGGAGGGCGGCGGCGGGAAGGGCGCGTCGGGTAAGGAGAGCGGCGGCGGGAAGGGCGCGTCGGGTAAGGAGGGCGGGGTCGGGAAGGTGGTGGCGGCCGGGGAGGGTGGCGGCGCCGGGGATCTCGGGCAGGAGCGCGCCTCGCAGGGGGCGGGCGGGCGGAGTACGGGCAAGAAGGCGGGCGCGGCGCGGGCCGCGAAGCAGACGGGAGCCACGACGGTGGTTGCGAAGAAGACCCCACGGCAGGCCACGGCGGCGAAGACGGCTGTTCCCAAGGCGCGGGGCGCCGCCGCGGAGCCGGGCGACCTCGCTGTGCGCCCCGGTGAGGACCCCTGGACCCCGGAAGAGGTCGAGGAGGCCCGCGGCGAGCTGACCTCGGAGATGGAGCGGCTGCGTGCCGAGATCGCCAACGCCGAGTCGTCCCTGGTGGGCCTGATGCGGGACTCCGGAGACGGCGCCGGCGACGATCAGGCCGACACCGGCGCCAAGAACATCACGCGCGAGCACGAGCTGGCCCTCGCCGCCAACGCGCGCGAGATGCTCACCCAGACCGAGCACGCCCTGCAACGCCTCGACGCCGGCACGTACGGTCTGTGCGAGAACTGCGGCAACCCCATCGGCAAGGCCCGGATGCAGGCCTTCCCCCGGGCCACTCTGTGTGTCGAGTGCAAGCAGAAGCAGGAGCGGCGGTACTGAACCGGCCCGGGCCCCTCCTGAGCACATGCGCCGTCGGCGGCGTGCCGTACCCTCGTGCTCAGTCAGGAACCTAGGTTGAGGGACTCACGTGGCAGAGGCGGAGCGCATCATCGGTACGCCGGGCACCCCGGACGTGGCGCGGGCCGAGCAGGAGCGGCCCGGTGACGACGCCGCGTCGCAGGAACGGTCCGGCGCCGAAGCGGCACAGACCGCGTCCGGCCCGGACGATCGGGACGCGCAGGCCGAGCGGCCCCGTGGCAGGCGCCGGATCGCCGTGCTGTTCGCGGTCGCCGGGTTCGCGTACGCCCTCGACCTGATCAGCAAGATGATCGTGGTGGCCAAGCTGGAGCACCACGAGCCGATCGAGGTCATCGGCGACTGGCTGCGCTTCGAGGCGATCCGCAACGCCGGTGCGGCCTTCGGCTTCGGCGAGGCCTTCACCGTGATCTTCACTGTGATCGCGGCGGCGGTGATCGTGGTGATCATCCGGCTCGCCCGCAAGCTGTACAGCCTGCCCTGGGCGATCGCCCTCGGCCTGCTGCTCGGCGGTGCGCTCGGCAACCTCACCGACCGGATCTTCCGCTCGCCGGGCGTCTTCAAGGGCGCGGTCGTCGACTTCATCGCGCCCAAGCACTTCGCCGTCTTCAACCTCGCCGACTCGGCGATCGTGTGCGGCGGCATCCTGATCGTGCTGCTGTCGTTCAAGGGCCTCGACCCGGACGGCACCGTTCACAAGGACTGATCAACAGCCTCCGGTCAGCGGTGTCGGACCCGTCCGGCATACTCGACGGGTGAGCACGATTCCCGAGATCCGTACCCTGCCCGTGCCGGACGGCCTGGAGGGCGAGCGCGTCGACGCCGCCATCTCCCGCATGTTCGGCTTCTCCCGTACCAAGGCCGCGGAGCTCGCCGCGGCGGGCAAGGTGCTGGTCGACGGCGCGGCGGTCGGCAAGTCCGAGCGGGTGCGCGGCGGCGCCTGGATGGAGGTCGAGATGCCGCAGGCGGCCCCGCCGGTGCAGGTGGTGGCCGAGCCGGTCGAGGGCATGGAGATCGTGCACGACGACGAGGACGTGGTCGTCATCGTCAAGCCGGTCGGCGTGGCCGCGCACCCGAGTCCGGGCTGGACCGGTCCGACGGTGATCGGCGGCCTGGCGGCGGCGGGGTACCGGATCTCCACGTCCGGCGCGGCCGAGCGGCAGGGCATCGTGCACCGGCTCGACGTCGGCACCTCGGGTCTGATGGTGGTCGCCAAGTCCGAGCGCGCGTACACCTCGCTCAAGCGGCAGTTCAAGCAGCGCACGGTCGACAAGCGGTACCACACCCTCGTCCAGGGCCACCCCGACCCGACCAGCGGCACCATCGACGCGCCCATCGGCCGCCACCCCAACCACGACTACAAGTGGGCGGTCACGGCCGACGGCAAGCCCTCCGTCACGCACTACGACCTGATCGAGGCGTTCCGCGCGGCGTCCCTGCTGGACGTGAAGCTGGAGACGGGCCGCACCCATCAGATCCGGGTCCACATGGCCGCCCACCGGCACCCCTGCGCCGGTGACCTGACGTACGGCGCCGATCCGACGCTCGCCAAGCGGCTCGGGCTGACGCGGCAGTGGCTGCACGCCGTCCGGCTGGGCTTCGACCACCCCGGCGACGGTGAATGGGTGGAGTTCGCCTGCGACTACCCCGACGACCTGCAGAGCGCGTTGGACAAGGTACGCGAGGAGACCTACGGATGAGCCCCGGGTACGTCGTGCGGGTCGCCGAGGAGGAGGCCGACCGCGAGGCGTGTTTCGCCGTGCGCAAGGAGGTCTTCGTCGCCGAACAGGGCGTGCCGGAGGACCTGGAGTACGACGCGTACGACGCCGGCGCGCTGCATGTGCTGGCCGTGCGGGAGGACGGCGTGCCGCTCGGGACCGGGCGGCTGCTGTACGGCGCCGCGGTGGCCGGCAAGACCGGGGGCGATCCGTCGGTGGGGTCGCTCGGCCGGCTCGCGGTGGCGCGGGAGGCCCGTGGACTGGGGATCGGCGTGGCGCTGGTGCGGGCCATCGAGGACGCCGCACGCGTGCGGGGACTCGCGGCCGTCGACCTGCACGCGCAGACGCATGCCCTGGGGTTCTACGAGCGGCTGGGGTATGTGGCCTACGGCCGGGAGTTCCCCGACGCGGGGATACCGCACCGTTCCATGCGGCGCTCGCTCCAGTAGCGTCCGGCACGGCTCGGCCGTGCGACGCGGGGCGTGACCGTGCGACGGGGGTTTCCTCCGTTCCCCGCCCGGAGTCTGACCGTGGATCAGCTGACCCTGCTGGTCGTGCCGTTGCTCGGGGCCGTGCTGAGTGTCCCCCGCGCCGATCACCTCGCGGCCGGCTCATCTCGAGGGACCCCGCCGACGCACACTCGTTTCCGGCCGGGACAGGGCGAGCGGTGCCTGCCGGGGGGTGGTTCGCGCCGTCGGCGGCCTTCCCCCGGGCGCTCCCTCAGCCTCGGTCCGGCCTCGGCGTCTCCACCGCCCGCCGGCCGTCCGGGGAGCGGCGGTGGCCGTTGGGTCCCGGAGGCAGGGTGGCGTCCGCCGTGTTGACGCGGGGGAGGGCGTACTGGTGTTCCTTGATCAGCCAGGCGATCATCTGCTCGCGGACCGTCACCCGTACCGTCCAGACGTCGTCCGCGTCCTTCGCCGTCACCAGAGCCCGTACCTCCATGGTGTTGGGCGTGGTGTCCGTGACGTTCAGGCCGTAGTTGCGGCCGTCCCAGGCGGGGCACTCGCGCAGGATGTCGCGGAGCTTCTCGCGCATCGCGGCCACCGGGGCGGTGTGGTCGAGGTGCCAGTAGACGATGCCGGTCATCTGCGGGGTGCCGCGCGACCAGTTCTCGAAGGGCTTGGACGTGAAGTACGACACCGGCATCGTGATCCGGCGTTCGTCCCAGGTGCGGACCGTGAGGTAGGTCAGCGTGATCTCCTCCACGGTGCCCCACTCGCCGTCCACCACGACCGTGTCACCGATGCGCACCATGTCGCCGAAGGCGATCTGGAGCCCCGCGAACATGTTGCTCAGCGTGGACTGCGCCGCCACACCGGCGACGATGCCGAGGATTCCGGCGGAGGCGAGCAGTGAGGCGCCCGCCGCGCGCATCGCCGGGAAGGTCAGCAGCATCGACGCGATGGCCACCACACCGACGACCGCCGCGACCACCCTCATGATCAGGGTCACCTGGGTACGCACCCGGCGGACCCGCGCCGGGTCGCGCTGGACGCGGGAGTTGGCGTACCGCGAGTACGAGGTCTCGACGACGGCCGCCGCGATCCGGATCACCAGCCAGGCCGCCGATCCGATCAGGACCAGCGTGATCGCCTGACCGATGCCGACCCGGTGGTCCTGCAGCAGTTGCGCCTCGTCGTACGACCCTCTCAGCAGGGCGGCGCACAGCACGAGCTGGAAGGGGATGCGGCCACGGCGCAGCAGACCCCACAGCGGGGTCTCCGGGTGCCGCTGGTCGGCCTTGCGCAGCAGCAGGTCGGTGGCCCACCCGATGAGCAGGCCGAGCACGACCGAACCGCCGATGACTATCAGGGGGCGGAGCAGGTTCTCCATGTCCTCGAACGTAACCAGTCATCGGGGGCAGTGAACATGTGACTTCCTGGCGGATCGGGGTAGTGCCCGGACCGGCGTCGTCGTACCCGGCTGGCACCATGGCCTCATGAACATCATGCTGTTTCACTCGACCTACGGCCTCACGCCCGCGGTGCGCGCCGCGGCGGACCGGCTGCGCGCGGCCGGTCACGAGGTGTGGACGCCGGACCTCTTCGAGGGGCGCACGTTCGAAACGGCCGAGGAGGGCATGGCGTTCAAGGAGGAGGTCGGCAAGGACGAGCTGCTGAAGCGGGCCGTGCTGGCCGCCGCGCCCTACTCGGAGCGCGGACTGGTGTACGCCGGCTTCTCGCTCGGCGCCTCGGTCGCGCAGACCCTCGCGCTGGGCGACGAGAAGGCGCGCGGGCTGCTCCTGCTCCACGGCACGTCGGACCTCGCGCCAGGCGTCTCGGTGGACGACCTGCCGGTGCAGCTGCACGTCGCCGAGCCGGATCCGTTCGAGACGGACGACTGGCTGAGCGCCTGGTACCTCCAGATGCGCCGCGCCGGGGCGGACGTGGAGATCTACCGCTACGCCGGGGCCGGGCACCTGTACACCGACCCCGAACTGCCGGACCACGACGCGGAGGCCGCCGAGGCCACCTGGCGGGTGGCGCTCGGCTTCCTCGGCAGTCTCTGACGCGGCTGCCGGCGGCTTACACCGGGTCGTACGTGCGCTCCACCTTCTGCGTGCCGCTGCGCGTCCGGTACGAACGGCTCCAGGAGGCCTTCGTGCCGGCCTTGGTGCGGTCGGCGAGGACGTAGTAGTCCATCTGCGCGCGCTCGGCGGTGATGTCCAGGACGCCGTAGCCGTGGCGGTCGGTGTCGACCCAGTGGACGTGCCGGTTGGCCGCCCGGATCAGCGGCGAGGCCAGGGCGGAGACGGTGCCCTCGGGGACCTTCACGAGGTCGTCGAGGTTGTCGGACGTGACCGAGGTGACGACGAACTCCGTGGCGGCGGACGCCGACAGCGGGTACGTGCCGGCGTTCACCGGCACGTCGTTGGCCCACGCCATGTGGATGTCGCCGGTGAGGAAGACCGTGTTGCGGATCGCGTTCGAGCGCAGGTGGGCGAGGACCTCGTGGCGGTCGTCGGTGTAGCCGTCCCACTGGTCGGTGTTGACGGCCAGGCCCTCCTGCGGCAGGCCCAGCAGCTTGGCCAGCGGCTTGAGCAGCTCGGCGGAGAGCGACCCGACGGCGAACGGCGAGATCATCACCGAGTTGCCGACCAGACGCCAGGTGGTGTCGGAGGACTTCAGGCCCGCCTTCAGCCAGTCGAGCTGGGCGCGCCCGGTGAGCGTGCGGTCCGGGTCGTCGACGTCGCCGTTGCCGAGGGCGACCTGCTGGGAGCGGAAGGAGCGCAGGTCGAGCAGGGAGAGATCGGCGAGCTTGCCGAAGCGCAGCCGGCGGTAGGTGGTGCCGGCGATGGCCGGGCGGACCGGCATCCACTCGAAGTACGCCTGCTTGGCGGCGGCCTGGCGGGCGGCCCAGGTGCCCTCGGCGCCCTCGGTGTGGTTCTCGGCGCCGCCGGACCAGGCGTCGTTGGCGATCTCGTGGTCGTCCCAGATGGCCACCACCGGGGCTGCCGCGTGCAGCGCCTGGAGGTCCGGGTCCGTCTTGTAACGGCCGTGGCGTATGCGGTAGTCGGCGAGGGTGGTGATCTCGTGCGCGGGGGCGTGCGAGCGCACGGAGGTGCCCCGGGTGCCGTACTCGCCCGCCGGGTACTCGTAGATGTAGTCGCCGAGGTGCAGCCAGGCGTCCAGGTCGCCGCGGACGGCGAGGTGGCGGTAGGCGGCGAAGTAGCCGGCCTCCCAGTTGGCGCAGGAGACCACGCCGAAGCGGAGGTTCGCGACCGCCGCGTCGGTGGCGGGGGCGGTGCGGGCGCGGCCGGCGGGGGAGTCGGTGCCGCCGGCCGAGAAGCGGAACCAGTAGTCGGTGGCGGGGGCGAGACCGCGGATGTCGGCCTTGACCGTGTGGTCGGAGGCGGCGGTCGCGGTGATGGCGCCCTTGGCGACGATGTTCGTGAACGCCTTGTCCGTGGCCACGGTCCAGCTGACCGGGGTGTCCGGACCGAGTCCGGAGCCGGGTGTCGCCTCGGCGGTGGGCGTCACCCGGGTCCACAGCAGGATGCCGTCCGGGAGCGGGTCGCCGGAGGCGACGCCGTGCAGGAAGGCGGGGGTCCCGGCGGCCGCGAGGGCCGGCAGGGCGCCGGCGAGCGGGGCGGCGAGAGCGGCTCCGGCGGCGGCCGCCTTGACGACCGTACGGCGGCGCGGAGCGGGGGAGTTGAGGCCCGTGGTGGGTCTGTTTCGACTGGTCACGGGTGATCAGATTACTGATCGGTAGCGCTTTCGGTAAGGCACGGGTGTACGAAGAGCGGGCGAACCCGCAAGAGTTCGCCCGCTCGTTCTTCGCTCTTCCGTACGGCGTTACCGCCTGACGGGGTGTTACGGGTGCTACTTGGTGACGCCCGCGTCCTTGAGTGCCTGCTCCCACTCGGCGACGGAGCTCGGGTTCTCGATCACCTTGTCGTTGATCTTGATGGTCGGCGTCGACTTGACGTCCTTCGTGTTGTCGAAGGAGTCGCTCATCTTCACGGCCCAGGCGTCGTAGGTGCCCTTCTCCACGGCGTCCTGGAACTTCTTGTTGTTCTTCAGCGCGTCCACCGTGTCCGCCACCTTGATCAGGTAGTCGTCCTTGGCGAACTCGTCGCTGCTCTCCTCGGGGTGGTACTCCGCCGAGTACAGCGCGGCCTTGTAGTCCAGGAACGCCTCGGGGCTGACGTTCAGCGCGGCACCGAGCGCGCTGAGGGCGTTCTTGGAGCCCTCGCCGCCGAGGTTGCCGTCGAGGAAGGTGCCGAGGGTGAGGGAGAGCTTGTAGTCGCCGTCCTCCATGCCCTTGTTGACGGTCTCGCCGACGGTCTGCTCGAAGGAGGCACAGGCCGGGCAGCGCGGGTCCTCGTAGAGGTGGACCACGTTGTCGGACGTGGAGTCGCCGACGAGGACCGTGGTGCCGTCCTTGCCGGAGGTGTTGGCCGGGGCCACGACCTTGGCGTCGGCGGCCGCCTCCCACTTGCCCGGCTGGTTGGTCTGGACGACGGCGTAGCCGATGCCGCCGGCCACGGCGAGGACGCCGACGACCGAGCAGGCGACGATGATCTGCCGCCTGACCTTGGCGCGCTTGGCCTCGCGCTCGCGCTCGGCGCGCAGCCGCTCGCGGGCCGCCGTCTTCGCCGCCTGGCTGTTCCGCTTGCTCATGGTGATCTCCGTGTGGGACGCGCACATGTCGTACGCGGGATACGTGTGAGGGGTGTGGATCGTGCTCGGGGCGCCGCCCTTGAGGCGGCGATCGGCGCCGGACCGCTCAGGCGGCCGGCGTGAGGGAGCACGGCGGGCCACGCCGTCCCAGGGAGTGGGTGAGGAGCAGGTCGCGCGCGGGGGCCGTACGGCGCGCGGGTCGGGGGAACCGGGGTGCCGGTGCCGCGGGCCGCACCGTGCGGGCGGCGGCCGCCAGCAGCAGCGGCCGGAACGTGGTCGCGGCCATCGCGCCCAGCAGCTGGGCCAGGGCCCGCTCGCCGCGACGCAGCCAGGCCGCCGCCAGCAGGCCGACGCCCACATGGGCGCCGAGCAGCAGCCAGGCCGTCTCCGGGTGCGCGTGCGCCAGGACGGAGGCGACCCGCTCGGTGCCGCTGGTGCCGGCCATCCGGGCCAGTGGCGAGCCCACCTCCCCGCCGCCGCACAGCAGGTCCAGGCCGACCGAGCGCAGCGGTCCCGCGACCGGGCCGCCCGCCCGGCCGTAACAGGCGTGCTGGCCCGCGGTGAACACCGTGTCGGCGGCCAGCTCCAGCGGGATCAGCAGCGCGGCGATCCGGCCGAAGCCGCGCTCCCGGCCGGCCAGGGCGTACGCGAGGACGAACACGGTGGCGGCGATCGCCGCCACCGTGCCCAGCGGCAGGGGGGCCCGGGACAGCAGCACGTGCGACGCGGCGCTGAGCGTCACGACGATCGCCGTGAACAGCGCCGCGCGTACGGCTCTGAGGTGTGTCCCGGATATGTCCATAGCGGGGAGAGTGTGTCACGGACTCCGGTAAGGGACTCCTAAAGGGTCCCTGTGAAGCCCTGGTGTCGTCGGTGTGCTCGGTGTGGTCGCTGTCGTCGGTGCGGTCGGTGCGGTCGGTGCGGTCGGTGCGGTCGGTGCGGTCGGTGCGGTCGGTGTGCGGTCAGAGGCCGGGGATCCGGCCGTTGCGGAAGAGGTCGACGAAGATCTGGTGGTCGGCACGCGCGCGTGCGCCGTAGGTGTGCGCGAAGTCGACCAGGAGAGGCGCGAGGCCGCCCTCGTCGCCCGCGAGGGCCGCGTCGATGGCCCGCTCCGTGGAGAACGGCACCAGGTCGGAGTGGCCGGATTCGTCGTCGGCCGCGGAGTGCATGCTGGCCGTGGCCCGGCCCAGGTCGGCGACGACCGCGGCGATCTCCTCCGGGTCGTCGATGTCGCCCCAGTCCAGGTCGACGGCGTACGGCGACACCTCGGCGACCAGCTGGCCCGCCCGGTCCAGCTCGGTCCAGCCGAGCCACGGGTCGGCGTGCGCCTGGAGGGCACGCTGGGAGATCACCGTGCGGTGGCCCTCGTGCTGGAAGTACTCGCGGATCGCCGGGTCCGTGACGTGCCGGGAGACGGCCGGGGTCTGGGCCTGCTTGACGTAGATCACCACGTCGTTCTCCAGGGCGTCGCTGTTGCCCTCCAGCAGGATGTTGTACGACGGCAGGCCGGCCGAGCCGATGCCGATGCCGCGGCGTCCGACGACGTCCTTGACCCGGTAGGAGTCCGGGCGGGCCAGTGAGGACTCCGGGAGCGTCTCCAGATAGCCGTCGAAGGCGGCCAGCACCTTGTAGCGGGTGGCCGCGTCCAGCTCGATGGAGCCGCCGCCAGGGGCGAACCGGCGTTCGAAGTCGCGGATCTCGGTCATCGAGTCCAGCAGCCCGAACCGGGTCAGCGAACGGGCGACACGCAACGCGTCCAGCAGCGGGCCCTCGGCGGTGTCCAGGGTGAACGGCGGCACCTCGTCGCTCTTGGCGCCGGTGGCCAGCGCGCGCACGCGCTCGCGGTAGGCGGACGCGTAGATCGTCACCAGCTCGGTGATCTGCTCGTCGCTGAGCGCCTTCGCGTAGCCGATGAGGGCGATGGAGGCGGCGAAGCGCTTCAGGTCCCAGGTGAAGGGCCCGACGTACGCCTCGTCGAAGTCGTTGACGTTGAAGATCAGCCGGCCGTTCGAGTCCATGTACGTGCCGAAGTTCTCCGCGTGCAGGTCGCCGTGGATCCACACGCGCGAGGTGCGCTCGTCCAGGAAGGGGCCGCCGCGCTTCTCCGTGTCCAGGTCGTGGTAGAAGAGGCACGCCGTGCCCCGGTAGAAGGCGAAGGCCGAGGCGGCCATCTTGCGGAACTTCACGCGGAACGCGGCCGGGTCGGCGGCGAGCAGCTCGCCGAAGGCGGTGTCGAAGACGGCGAGGATCTCCTCGCCGCGTTGCTCGTCGTCGAGCTGCGGGAACGACATCGCTGGGTGCCTCCTGGTGCGGGTCGTGCGTGACCTGTGGGACGGATGATGCGTGCCCGTGGCGCGGGGCGTCCGTCACCTTCCAACGTTCGAAGGTACGCGGGAGTGCCCGCCCGTCGCCCGACCACCACCCCTCATCGGGGCGCTTCGCGCCACAGTATCCATCCGGTGTCAGTCCCGGGGCATAGACTTCGACGCTGTCCCTCAGACTGTCCGCAGCCTGTCGGACCCCCTTAGTCGTACGTCTTCCTTGGAGGCCGAAACCGTGTCGAAGCCGCCGTTCACGCACCTGCACGTCCACACCCAGTACTCGCTGCTGGACGGTGCCGCGCGGCTCAAGGACATGTTCAACGCCTGCAACGAGATGGGCATGACGCACATCGCCATGTCCGACCACGGCAACCTGCACGGGGCGTACGACTTCTTCCACAGCGCGAAGAAGGCGGGCGTCACGCCCATCATCGGCATCGAGGCGTACGTCGCCCCCGAGTCCCGGCGCAACAAGCGAAAGATCCAGTGGGGCCAGCCGCACCAGAAGCGGGACGACGTCTCCGGTTCGGGTGGTTACACCCACAAGACGATGTGGGCGGTGAACAGCACCGGTCTGCACAACCTCTTCCGGCTCTCCTCGGACGCCTACGCCGAGGGCTGGCTGCAGAAGTGGCCCCGGATGGACAAGGAGACCATCTCCCAGTGGTCGGAGGGGATCGTCGCCTCCACCGGCTGCCCGTCCGGCGAGCTGCAGACCCGGCTGCGCCTGGGCCAGTTCGACGAGGCCCTGAAGGCGGCCGCCGAGTACCAGGACATCTTCGGCAAGGACCGGTACTTCCTGGAGCTGATGGACCACGGCATCGAGATCGAGCACCGGGTCCGCGACGGACTGCTGGAGATCGGCCGGAAGCTCGGCATCCCCCCGCTGGTCACCAACGACTCGCACTACACGTACGCGCACGAGGCCGGCGCCCACGACGCGCTGCTGTGCATCCAGACCGGCAAGAACCTCTCCGACCCCGACCGCTTCAAGTTCGACGGCACCGGCTACTACCTGAAGTCCACGGACGAGATGTACGCCATCGACTCCTCGGACGCCTGGCAGGAGGGCTGCGCCAACACGCTTCTGGTGGCCGAGATGGTCGACACCACGGGCATGTTCGAAAAGCGCGACCTGATGCCCAAGTTCGACATCCCCGAGGGCTACACCGAGGTCACCTGGTTCAAGGAGGAGGTGCGCCGGGGCATGGAGCGCCGCTTCCCCGGCGGCATCCCCGAGGACCGCCAGAGGCAGGCCGACTACGAGATGGACGTCATCATCTCGATGGGCTTCCCCGGCTACTTCCTGGTGGTCGCCGACTTCATCATGTGGGCCAAGAAGAACGGCATCGCGGTCGGCCCCGGCCGCGGCTCCGCGGCCGGTTCGATCGTCGCCTACGCCATGGGCATCACCGACCTCGACCCGATCCCGCACGGCCTGATCTTCGAGCGGTTCCTCAACCCGGAGCGCGTCTCGATGCCCGACGTCGACATCGACTTCGACGAGCGCAGGCGCGTCGAGGTGATCAGGTACGTGACGGAGAAGTACGGCGCCGACAAGGTCGCCATGATCGGCACGTACGGCACCATCAAGGCGAAGAACGCCATCAAGGACTCCGCGCGCGTCCTGGGCTACCCGTACGCGATGGGCGACCGGCTCACCAAGGCCATGCCGCCGGACGTCCTCGGCAAGGGCATCCCGCTCTCCGGCATCACCGACTCAGCCCACCCGCGCTACTCGGAGGCCGGCGAGATCCGGGCGATGTACGAGAACGAGCCGGACGTCAAGAAGGTCATCGACACCGCCAAGGGCGTCGAGGGCCTGGTCCGGCAGATGGGTGTGCACGCGGCCGGCGTGATCATGTCCAGCGAGACCATCACCGACCACGTCCCGGTCTGGGTGCGGCACACCGACGGCGTGACCATCACGCAGTGGGACTACCCGAGCTGCGAGTCGCTCGGCCTGCTGAAGATGGACTTCCTGGGCCTGCGCAACCTCACGATCATGGACGACGCCGTCAAGATGGTGAAGTCCAACAAGGGCATCGACATCGACCTGCTGTCGCTGCCGCTGGACGACCCCACGACGTTCGAGCTGCTGCAGCGCGGCGACACCCTCGGTGTCTTCCAGTTCGACGGCGGTCCGATGCGCTCGCTGCTGCGGCTGATGAAGCCGGACAACTTCGAAGACATCTCCGCCGTCTCGGCCCTGTACCGCCCGGGCCCGATGGGCATGAACTCCCACACCAACTACGCGCTGCGCAAGAACGGCCAGCAGGAGATCACGCCGATCCACAAGGAGCTCGAAGAGCCCCTCAAGGAGGTCCTGGACGTCACCTACGGCCTGATCGTCTATCAGGAGCAGGTGCAGAAGGCCGCCCAGATCATCGCGGGCTACTCGCTCGGCGAGGCCGACATCCTCCGCCGGGTGATGGGCAAGAAGAAGCCCGAGGAGCTGGAGAAGAACTTCGTCATCTTCCAGGGCGGCGCGCGCAAGAACGGATACAGCGACGAGGCGATCCAGGCCCTGTGGGACGTGCTGGTCCCCTTCGCCGGCTACGCCTTCAACAAGGCGCACTCGGCGGCGTACGGACTGGTCTCCTACTGGACCGCGTACCTGAAGGCCAACCACCCCGCCGAGTACATGGCCGCGCTGCTCACCTCGGTCAAGGACGACAAGGACAAGTCGGCCGTCTACCTCAACGAGTGCCGCCGTATGGGCATCCGGGTGCTCCCGCCGAACGTCAACGAGTCCGAGTCGAACTTCGCCGCCCAGGGCGACGACGTGATCCTGTTCGGCCTGTCCGCCGTGCGCAACGTCGGTACCAACGTGGTCGAGTCGATCATCAAGTGCCGCAAGACGAAGGGGAAGTACGCCTCCTTCCCCGACTACCTCGACAAGGTCGACGCGGTCGTCTGCAACAAGCGGACCACGGAGTCGCTGATCAAGGCGGGCGCGTTCGACACCATGGGCCACACCCGCAAGGGCCTGACGGCGCAGTACGAACCGATGATCGACAACGTGGTCGCGGTCAAGCGCAAGGAGGCGGAGGGGCAGTTCGACCTCTTCGGCGGCATGGGCGACGAGGCGAGCAGCGAGCCGGGCTTCGGCCTGGACGTGGAGTTCTCGCCGGAGGAGTGGGACAAGACCTATCTGCTCGCCCAGGAGCGCGAGATGCTCGGTCTGTACGTCTCCGACCACCCGCTCTTCGGCCTCGAGCACGTGCTGTCGGACAAGGCCGACGCGGGCATCGCCCAGCTCACCGGGGGTGACTTCGGCGACGGCGCGGTCGTCACCATCGGCGGCATCATCTCGGGCCTCCAGCGCAAGATGACCAAGCAGGGCAACGCCTGGGCCATCGCCACCGTCGAGGACCTCGCCGGTTCCATCGAGTGCATGTTCTTCCCGGCGACGTACCAGCTGGTGTCGACCCAACTGGTCGAGGACGCCGTGGTGTTCGTCAAGGGCCGCCTGGACAAGCGTGAGGACGTGCCGCGGCTGGTCGCGATGGAGCTGATGGTCCCCGACCTGTCCAACGCGGGCACCAACGCGCCCGTGGTGCTCACCATCCCGGCGGTGAAGGTCACCCCGCCCATGATCAGCCGGCTCGGTGAGATCCTCACCCATCACAAGGGCGACAGCGAGGTGCGGATCAAGCTCCAGGGGCCGACGAAGACGACCGTCCTGCGGCTGGACCGGCACCGGGTGAAGCCCGACCCGGCCCTGTTCGGCGATCTGAAGGTGCTGCTCGGGCCGTCCTGCCTGGCGGGCTGACGCAGACCGGCTTCCCGACGTGAGCGAGGGGCGCGTCCGCCGATGGACGCGCCCCTCGTCATGTGCCGGGTTCGACCACGACCCGCTGTGCGGATGTCAGTTGTGGCCGAAGCGCTTCTGCCGGCCCTTGCGGGCCGTGTCTATCGGCGAAGGCTGCGCGGCCTGCTGCTCCGACATCGGCTCCGCCGACGACTGCTCCTGCTGACGCGGGGCACGGCTGGTCTGCTGCTGCTTACGGTCACGGTTCTTGTTCTTGGCCATGGTGATCTGCCTCCTGAGGGGGATCTAGGGGCCAGGGCCGGGACCAGATTCACATACGCCGATAACGCTCGCATGTCGGACAATTACCCTGTGTGACAGGGCTCGTCGGCGTGAGGGAGGAGCGCGAATCCCCGAAACGCCACGCCGAAGATCGAGTTCGGGCCGTTAACCCCCGCGTGGTCGGGCAGACTCGAAGGAAGCCCGAAGCAAACCTCCCGGGAAGAGGGTGAGTCGCGTGGACCGCTGCGTCGTCCTGGTGGACGCCGGGTATCTGCTGGGGGCCGCCGCGAGCCTCCTCGCCGGGGAGCCCTCACGGTCCCGTATCACCGTCGATCACGCCGCCCTGATCCAGGGGCTGCGCGAACGCGCCGAGTCCGACACGGAACGGCCGCTGCTGCGCATCTACTGGTTCGACGGCGCCCCCGACCGCGTACCGCAACCCGAGCACCGCCGACTGCGCGTGATGCCCCGGGTCACGGTCCGCCTGGGTGCCCTCACCCGCAGTGACGGGCGGTGGAACCAGAAGGGCGTCGACGCCGCGATGCACGCCGAGCTCACCGAGCTGGCCCGCAACCGCGCCTGCTCCGACATCGTCCTGGTGACCGGCGACGGCGATCTGCTGCCCGGCATGATGGCCGCCAAGGAGCACGGGGTCGCCGTCCACCTGTGGGCGGTGCAGGCCGCCGACGGCGACTACAACCAGTCCGAGGACCTGGTGGCCGAGGCCGACGAGCGGCGGGTGCTGGACCGGGCGTGGATCACCAAGGCCGTCCGCGCCAAGGATCTGGGCGGCGTCTGCGCGCCGCCGCCCGTGCCCCGTCCGGAGATCGCCGCGATCCTGTCCGCGCCGCTGCCCGACTCCACGCTCGCCCCGGCCTCCGCGCGGCCCGCCGAGGAGCCGCCGCGCACCGCCCCGGCCGCCGCGCGCAACGGCGCCGAGGAGCGGGTCCCGGCCGCCAAGGGCGTCCCCACACCCAAGGACCTGGCCGCGCTCCGCGCGCACGGCCCGCAGCCCCCGCAACCCGCCACCGCGACGCTGCGCTGGTCCTCGGACAAGGGCTGGGTGGACCGCCCCGGCGTCGCCGCGGAGCCGCCCGAGGTCGCCTCGATGCCGACGCTGGCGCAGCTCACCACGGCCGAGCAGCGCTGGGCGGACCGGGAGGAGGACATCACGACCGTCGGCGGGGACCCGTACGAGGTCGGACAGGTGTTCGCACGCCGGTGGATGTCCCGGCTCGGTGACCCAAACCATCTCCAGAAGCTGTCCGGGATGTACCCGCGTGTCCCGCACCGGATCGACGGGGAGCTGCTGCGCTACGCCGCCCGCTTCGGGCTGCTCGCCCACAAGGACGACCAGATCGACGAGCACGACCGGTACGCGATCCGGGCCGGGTTCTGGCGGGAGATCGACGTCCGGACGGCGGCCGAACCCGCTCCTGCCGCGGAGCAGTGAGCGGCGCGCGGGGACCGGCAGCGCCCTGCGCCCCCGTGGCCGTGCGCCGTTGCGGTGGATTCATGCGCGGAGGCGGTTTTCGTGGCGTAGGCCGACCCGGGAGCGTGCCGGGGGCGCGGACCCCGTAGGCTCGTCCCTTGTGAGTACGCGCGCGGCAGGGGCCTTCCGGGACAGTGGCGGGGTCGTGTGTGCGGTGCGCGGGCTGACCAAGACCTATCCGGCGGTACGGGGCAGGCGCGGGGCACCCGGGACTCCCGAGGTCCGGGCCACCGACGACGTACGGCTGGAAGTGCGCCAGGGTGAGATCTTCGGGCTGCTCGGGCCGAACGGCGCCGGCAAGTCCACCCTCGTGCGTCAGCTGACCGGGCTGATGCGGCCCGACAAGGGCAGCGTCGAGATCCTCGGGCACGACATCGTGCGCCACCCCGAGCGGGCGTCGCGGATCCTCGCCTATCTCGGGCAGGAGTCCACCGCCCTCGACGAACTGACCGTGGCGCTCGCCGCGGAGACGACCGGGCGGCTGCGCGGACTGGACGCCCGGCAGGCGCGGGGCGAGCGGGACGCCGTACTGGACGAGCTGGGGCTCTCCGGGATCGCCGGGCGGCCGCTGAAGAAGCTGTCCGGTGGGCAGCGGCGACTGGCCTGTCTCGCCGCGGCGCTGGTCGGGGAGCGGCCGCTGCTGGTGCTGGACGAGCCGACCGCCGCCATGGACCCCGTGGCGCGGCGGGCCGTGTGGTCGGCCGTGGACCGGCGCCGGGCCGAGCGCGGCACGACCGTCGTGCTGGTCACCCACAACGTCATCGAGGCCGAGACCGTGCTCGACCGCGTGGCCGTGCTGGAGCGGGGACGCGTGATCGCCTGCGACACGCCCTCCGGGCTGAAGGAGCAGGTCGCCGGGGAGGTGCGCGTCGACCTGGTGTGGCGGGAACGGGCACCGCTGGACGTGCCCGAGGTGGCGGCGCTGCGGGACCGGGTCGTGGAGTCCGGGCGGCGCTGGACGCTTCGGCTGGCACCGGAGGAGGCCCGGGCGGTCGTCTCGACGGTCACCGGCGGGGCCGCCTTCGCCGCGCTCGACGACTTCACCCTGACCACGCCGAGCCTGGAGGACGTGTACATGGCGCTCGGCGGGGCGGCGCGGCAGGGGCTGGTCAAGGCATGAGCCCGGGTCGCCGCATGAACGTGAGTGGTCGAGCCGCCACATCCGTACGGAACGGGGGAAACGCCGGAGTGACACCGGGGAAGGGGAGCAGCGCCACGTGAGTGTCGTACCCGCAGAAGTGCTGCCGGGCAGTGTCCTGGCCGCCGACGGAGCGGCCCGGGACGCGGCCGAGCTCGCGCCGCCCGCGCGGCTGTGGCCCTCGCTCGCGGCCGTGTACCGGGCGCAGCTGTCCCGGGCGCGGGTGGCGCGGATTCCGCTGCTGTTCGTGGCGACCTTCCAGTCCGTCGGCATCATGATCATGATGCGGGGCGTGGTGGACGGCGGTGGCCAGGCGCAGTTCGTGGTCGCCGGTTCCTCGATCGTGGTCGTGGCGTTCGTCGCGCTGAACCTGCTCGCGCAGTACTTCGGCCAGCTGAGGGCCACCGGCGGGCTCGACCACTACGCCACCCTGCCGGTGCCCCCTGCCGCGGTGGTGCTGGGAGCGGCGGGGGCGTACGCGTCCTTCACCGTGCCGGGGACGCTGGTGACCGCCGTCTTCGGGTGTGTGCTGTTCGGCCTGCCGCTGGCCAACCTGTGGGTGCTGCTGGTGGTGATCCCGCTGGCCGGGGCCGCGCTGGCCGGCCTCGGGGCCGCCCTGGGGCTGCTCGCGCCGCGGCCGGAGCTGGCCACGCTGCTCGGCCAGCTCGGGATGTCGGCGGCGCTGCTGCTGGGCGTGCTGCCGCCGGACCGGATGCCGCAGATCGTGCGGTTCGCCCGGGATCTGCTGCCGTCGACCTACGGGGTGGAGGCGTACGCGCGGACCTTCGCGGCGCATCCCGACTGGGCCCGGGTGGCCGCGGACCTCGCGGTCTGCGCCGGGGTCGGGGTGATCTCGCTGGCGGTCGCCACCTGGGCGTACCGGCGGGCCGCCGTCCGGTGACGCGCGCCACGGACGGGCCTGGCACGATGTCAGGGTGACAGCACCGTTGACGCCACCTCCGCCGCCGCATGAGCAGTCCTCGCACCGTGCGTGGCCCCCGGCCGGGCACCTGGCGGGCGCGCATGATCACACCGTCGCCCACGGCAGCGCGTACGTGGGCACTCGGGGGAGCACGAACGAGGACGGGCCCGGGATGAAGACCGAGGTGCGGGAGGCCGCCGTCGTCACGGTGACCCTGACGCTGTGCGGGGTGCTGCTCGGGGTGCTGTGGAACTGGCTGGCGCCACGGGTGCCGCTGGTCGGGGACGTGGTGAGCGGGACGTGGGTCGTCTACCTCAAGGACACCGAGGGCGAGCAGTCGATCGGGGTCGAGGGAACGTTCACTCTGCTCGCGCTGGCGTTCGGTGCGGTGAGCGCCTTCGTGGTGTTCCTGGTGCGGCGGCGCGGGGGTGTGCCGCTCGTCGTCGCGCTCGGCCTCGGAGGGCTGCTCGGGTCGCTTCTCGCCTGGCGGGTGGGGGTGTGGCTCGGGCCCGCGCCCGATGTCCTGGCACACGCGAAGGAGGTCGGCAAGGGGGTGACGTTCCCGGCGCCGCTGGAGCTGGCGGCGAAGGGGGTGTTGCTGGCCTGGTCGTTCTCGGGACTGCTGGTGCACCTGGGGCTGACGGCGCTGTTCGGGCCCAGGGATCCCGAGCCGGTGGGGCAGGGGCCGCACGGAGAGGCCCGCTAGCTTTCGCCCCAGCACGGCCCTCAGACCGCCGAGAGGTCAGGCGCGGCCCACGGGGGCCAGGGTCGCCGCGGTGAGCGCGGCCAGATCCTGCGGGGACAGCTCCACCTCCAGCCCACGCCGGCCCGCCGAGACGCAGATCGTGGCGTGGTCGGCGGCCGTGGTGTCCAGGACGGTGGGCAGTCTCCTGCGCTGGCCCAGAGGGGAGATGCCGCCCCTGACGTAGCCCGTGGTGCGTTCGGCCAGGGCCGGGTCCGCCATCGCCGCCTTCTTGCCGCCCACCGCCGACGCCAGCGCCTTCAGGTCCAGCGTGCCCGCCACCGGGACCACCGCCACCGTCAGGGTGCCGTCGACGTCCGCCACGAGCGTCTTGAAGACGCGCTCCGGTGAGACGCCCATCGCCTGCGCCGCCTCCTCCCCGAAGGAGGGGTGGGCCGGGTCGTGGTCGTAGGAGTGGATCGTGAAGTCCACGCCCGCCGCCGTCAGGGCCACCGTCGCGGGTGTGCCGCCGGACTGCTGGTTCTTCTTGGGCTTCTTCGCCATCCGGACTGTTCCCCAGGTTGTTCGAGCGGTCAGTTCAGGCTTGTCGGTGCCCGCGTCAGTTCCGACGCCGGCAGTGACGGCAGCGTACGGATGATGGCCGTCTCGGAGCGAAGGAGTTTCAGTTCGTCACGCAGCCGGGACGCGGTGTCCGGCGCCTGGAGCAGCCGCTGCCTGGTGGGGGTGTCCAGCATCATCGCCGCCGCCACCAGATACGACACCACCGACGGCTCGTCCGGCAGGTCGCCGCCCGTCGACAGCGACCGCTCCCGCGCTCCCGCCAGCCGCTTCTGGTACTGCCGGAACGCGCGCAGCACCCCCTCGGCCAGCGCCCCCGCCTCGTCGCCCGGCTCCTCGGGCAGTTCCTCCAGCTCGCCCACGAGGAACGGCCCCGAGGTGTCCACCGAGAGCAGCCGCACCCGGGTGGTCCCGGTGGCCAGCACCTCGAACGTGCCGTCGGCCCGCTCCCGGACCGTCGCCGCGTCGGCCACACAGCCGACGCCGTGGAACGCCTTGGCCGGATCGGCGCCGAAGCCGGCCGCCGGACCCCGCTCGGGCACCGCCGTGGGGTCGGGCATGCCGGGCGCACTGGGGGCGACCTCGTGGCCGTCGCGGATCGCCACGACGGCGAAGCGGCGCGGTTCGTCCTCGGGAGTCTTCACAAGCGTGCGCATCATGGCGCGGTAGCGCTCCTCGAAGACGTTCAAGGGGAGCACGAGCCCCGGGAACAGCACCGTGTTCAGGGGGAAGAGCGGCAGCCGGACGGTGGTCACGTCGCAAGAGCCTAATGGTCGCCGCACCGTCCCCGTCCGCCCCGCCCACTCCCCGGGCGGCACCCGGCCCTTCCGCGGGCGCAGGTTGCGCGCCCCAGGCCCTAGTTGCGCCGCAGCACCCGGGTGGCCCCCGCCGCGACCGTCGTGGCGAGGATCCAGCCGAGCAGGACCAGCGCGGCGGCGAGCCACTGCCAGCCGCCGTCCAGGCGCCAGAACCCCATCTGGCCCAGGTCGATCACCGGCAGCAGCAGGTCGAGCGCGTAGAGCGCCGGGTTCCAGGGCGGCTCGCCCGCGCCGGACCCGGTCCGGGGCCGCCCGGCGGACGCGAAGGCCAGCGAGCCCGCCGCCCACAGCACCGCCATCCACACCGCGGCCCGCCCCGGCCGGTACCCGTAGGCCACCGTCAGGTCCTGCGCGTACCCCCAGAGCTTGCCGGTCGGCGGCAGGGTCTCGCGGCGGCGCCGCTGCTTGGCCAGCAGCACCTCGCGCGCGTCCTCGTCCTCCCCGCTCGCGCGCAGTACCGCCGCGAGCCGCTCGTAGGGCTCCGGGTGGTACTCGGCGGTCGCAGCGGCCACCCAGGCCAGCCGCTCGGCCAGCGGGAACGACCCCTGCGGCACCACGTTCTCGTAGACGAAGCCCCGCATCGCCAGGTTGCCGACGCCCGGCCAGCTGCTCGCCCGGTCGACCAGGTTGACGGTCCGCGCGCCGGACAGCACCACCTTGCCGCGGCGCGGCCGCTCCCCGAGGAAGCGCAGCTCGGGCGCCTGCACCCGGCGCAGCGACAGTTCCTGGTCGTCGGTGAAGGTGAACCGGGCCCCCTCCAGGTCGACCGCGTCCCCGAACCGGCCGTCGTCGAGGCGCACCCCTCCCTGGCACTGGAAGTGCTGGATCCGGGTCCCGCGCGCGGGAGTGCGCCCGGCGAGCTGCGGGCCGCCCACACCCGCCGGGGAGAGGTACAGGGTGCGCCCCACGGTCAGCTGCGGGGCGTTCAGCGCGTGCCGCGTGTACGGGTTGCGCAGCCGGGCCCCGCGCAGGCTCAGCGAGACCCCCACGTTCGCGCTGCGCAGGCTCAGCTCGCCGTGCGACTCCAGCATCTCGGCCTGGAGGTCCTGGCCGACGGTGATCCCGTCCGCGGACAGGGAGCGGCCGGCCCGGTCCCGGTGCACGACGGCCTGGTTCAGCAGAAGGTCGGTGCCGATGTGCGCGTCGGTCAGCCGGACGCCGCCGGGGAACCTGCAGCGCGGCAGATGAAGATCGCCCTCGGTGTGCACCCGGGCCGCCTCCAGCCGTGGCACCGAGCAGCCCACGAGCCGTACGGTCCTGAACCGGGCCTCCGGCATCAGGATCTCCCGCTCGAAGCGGCAGCCGCGCAGCTCGACGTACGGCTCCACCGCGCCGCCCGCCAGGTCGAGGCTGCCGCTGATGTGCACGCCGGTCAGCTTCAGCGCGGACACCCGGCCCGCGAGCGCCGGCGGGCCGTCCAGGAGCAGCCAGCACACGATGCGCGCCCGCACGGTACGCCCGGGCCCCCACGGATGCCCGCCGTGCGGATCGTCGACGACCGCGTCGCCGCTGCTGAGGTCGTAGACGCTGCCGTTGCGGAAGGCCTGCCACATCCCGGCCTCGGCGGCGGTCAGATCGTCCGGCAGGTCCCCGTCGCGGATGCCGGCCCCCTCGGTCACGTCGTTCCCTTCCTCCCCGGCTGCTCATCGGTTTCGTCCTGCCGTTGATGCCCGCTGGGTGACCGCCCGAACGCTTGCCGTGAAGCCGGTCCTCCGGGTCCGCTCCCGGGACGTGAGCGGGGTCTCGTATCAGCCACTGATACGTGCGGACGGCGTCCCGTCCGGGTCTGCGAGAATTGGGTGCGTGATCTCCCGAATCGATCTGCGCGGCGACGCCCTCCCGGAGGGTCCCGCCCTGCGCGACCTGCTGCCCCGAGCCGACTTCGACGTGACGGCCGCCCTGGAGAAGGTGCGTCCGATCTGCGAGGCCGTGCATCATCGGGGCGACGCGGCGCTGATCGACTTCGCCGAGAGGTTCGACGGCGTCACCCTCGACCAGGTGCGGGTCCCCCCGGCGGCCCTCACCCGCGCGCTGGAGGAGCTCGACCCGGCCGTGCGCGCGGCCCTGGAGGAGTCCGTCCGGCGTGCCCGCCTCGTCCACCGCGCGCAGCGCCGCTCCACCCACACCACCCAGGTCGTGCCCGGCGGCAGGGTCACCGAGAAGTGGGTGCCGGTCGACCGTGTCGGCCTGTACGCGCCCGGTGGCCGCTCGGTCTACCCGTCGTCCGTGGTCATGAACGTCGTGCCCGCGCAGGAGGCGGGCGTCGAGTCGATCGCCCTCGCCTCACCCGCGCAGGCCGAGTTCGGCGGCCTGCCGCACCCGACGATCCTCGCCGCGTGCGCCCTGCTCGGCGTCGACGAGGTCTACGCCGCCGGCGGCGCGACGGCCGTGGCGATGTTCGCGTACGGCACCGAGTCCTGCCCGCCCGCCAACATGGTCACCGGCCCCGGCAACATCTGGGTCGCCGCCGCCAAGCGCTACTTCACCGGCAAGATCGGCATCGACGCCGAGGCCGGCCCGACCGAGATCGCGATCCTCGCCGACTCCACCGCGGACCCGGTGCACGTCGCCTCCGACCTGATCAGCCAGGCCGAGCACGACCCGCTGGCGGCGGCGGTGCTGGTCACCGACTCCGCCGAGCTGGCCGACGCGGTGGAGCGGGAGCTGGAGCCGCAGGTGGCGGCCACCAAGCACATCGACGACCGGATCGTCCCGGCCCTCAAGGGCAGGCAGTCCGCGATCGTCCTCGTCGACGGCGTCGAGGAGGGCCTGCGGGTGGTCGACGCGTACGGCGCAGAGCACCTGGAGATCCAGACCGCCGACGCCGCCGCGGTGGCCGACCGGGTCCGCAACGCCGGCGCGGTCTTCATCGGCCCCTGGGCCCCGGTCTCGCTGGGCGACTACGCGGCCGGGTCCAACCACGTCCTGCCCACCGGCGGCTGCGCCTGCCACTCCTCGGGCCTGTCCGTGCAGTCCTTCCTGCGCGGCATCCACATCGTCGACTACACACGGGACGCGCTGGCCGAGGTCGCGCACCACGTGGTGACGCTGGCGGAGGCGGAGGACCTGCCGGCGCACGGCGCGGCGATCAAGGCACGGTTCGGCTGGAAGGTACCGGAGAGCAAGTGACTGGCATCGACGATCTCCCCGTGAGGGACGAGCTGCGCGGCAAGTCCCCCTACGGCGCGCCCCAGCTGGACGTCCCCGTACGGCTCAACACCAACGAGAACCCCTACCCCCTGCCCGAGCCGCTGGTCGAGCGGATCGCCGAGCGGGTGCGCGAGGCGGCCCGGAATCTCAACCGCTACCCGGACCGCGACGCGGTCGAGCTGCGCACCAGGCTCGCCGAGTACCTGACCAGGACCTCCGGCTACGAGGTCGGACCGGCCGGCGTCTGGGCGGCCAACGGCTCCAACGAGGTCATCCAGCAGCTGCTGCAGACCTTCGGCGGGCCGGGCCGCACCGCCATCGGCTTCGAGCCGTCGTACTCGATGCACGGGCTCATCGCGCGCGGGACGGGCACCGGCTGGATCTCCGGCCCCCGGCGGGAGGACTTCTCCATCGACCTCGCCGCCGCCGGGCAGGCGATCACCGAGCACCGGCCGGACGTCGTCTTCGTGACCACGCCCAACAACCCCACCGGCAACGCCACCTCGCGCGAGACGGTGGTGGCGCTCTACGAGACCGCGCAGGCGGCGAAGCCGTCGATGGTGGTGGTGGACGAGGCGTACGTCGAGTTCAGCCACGGCGACTCGCTGCTGCCCCTGCTGGCGGGCCGCCCGAACCTGGTGATCTCCAGGACCATGTCCAAGGCCTTCGGCGCGGCCGGCCTGCGCCTGGGCTATCTCGCCGCGGACCCGGCCGTCGTCGACGCCGTCCAGCTCGTCCGGCTGCCCTACCACCTGTCGGCGGTCACCCAGGCGACCGCCCTGGCCGCCCTGGAGCACACCGGCACGCTGCTCGGATACGTCGAGCAGCTGAAGGCCGAGCGGGACCGGCTGGTCGCCGAACTGCGCGCGATCGGCTACGACGTCACCGAGTCGGACGCCAACTTCGTGCAGTTCGGCCGGTTCGCCGACACCCACGAGGCCTGGCGGCAGATCCTCGACCTGGGCGTCCTGGTCCGGGACAACGGCGTACCGGGGTGGCTGCGGGTCACCGCCGGGACGCCGGACGAGAACGACGCGTTCCTCGACGCGGTCCGAGAGTTGAAGAAGGAGCAGAGTTCATGAGCCGCGTGGGACGCGTGCAGCGCACGACCAAGGAGACATCGGTCCTCGTCGAGATCGACCTCGACGGCACCGGCAAGGTCGACGTGTCGACCGGGGTCGGTTTCTACGACCACATGCTCGACCAGCTCGGCCGGCACGGTCTGTTCGACCTGACCGTGAAGACCGAGGGCGACCTGCACATCGACTCGCACCACACCATCGAGGACACCGCCCTCGCGCTGGGCGCCGCGTTCAAGCAGGCGCTCGGCGACAAGGTGGGGATCTACCGCTTCGGCAACTGCACGGTCCCGCTGGACGAGTCCCTCGCCCAGGTCACCGTCGACCTGTCCGGCCGCCCCTACCTCGTGCACACCGAGCCCGAGAAGATGGCGCCGATGATCGGCGAGTACGACACGACGATGACCCGGCACATCCTGGAGTCCTTCGTGGCGCAGGCGCAGATCGCGCTCCACGTGCACGTGCCGTACGGGCGTAACGCCCACCACATCGTGGAGTGCCAGTTCAAGGCGCTGGCCCGGGCCCTGCGCTACGCCTGCGAGCGCGACCCGCGCGCGGCCGGCATCCTCCCCTCGACGAAGGGCGCGCTGTGACCGGCACGTCGACCCTGCTGATCGTCGTCGGCCTGTTCCTGGTCGGCGGCATCATCTCGTTCGCCAAGCAGCAGATGCCCAAGGGCCTGATCGTGCTGCTCTCCATCGGCGCCGCGATGTGCCTGGTCGCGGGCGTCCTGCGACTGGAGGTGTGGAATTGAGCGCCCCCAAGAACGTCGTGGTCTTCGACTACGGCTTCGGCAACGTGAGGTCGGCCGAACGCGCCCTCGCGCGCGTGGGAGCCGACGTCGAGATAACCCGCGACTTCGACAAGGCCATGGACGCGGACGGCCTGCTGGTGCCCGGCGTCGGCGCGTTCGCCGCCTGCATGACCGGCCTGCGTGAGGCCCGCGGCGACTGGATCGTCGACCGGCGGCTGGCCGGCGGGCGCCCCGTGATGGGCATCTGCGTCGGCATGCAGATCCTGTTCGCCCGGGGCATCGAGCACGGCGTCGAGACCGAGGGCCTCGACGAGTGGCCCGGCGCGGTCGAGCCGCTGCAGGCCGAGATCGTGCCGCACATGGGCTGGAACACCGTCGAGGCGCCGGACGGCTCCGAGCTGTTCGCCGGCCTGGACGCGGACGCCCGCTTCTATTTCGTGCACTCCTACGCCGTCCACGACTGGACCCTGGAAACCGCGAACCCGACGATGCGCGCGCCGCTCGTCACCTGGTCCACGCACGGCAAGCCCTTCGTGGCCGCCGTGGAGAACGGCGCCCTGTGGGCCACGCAGTTCCACCCCGAGAAGTCCGGCGACGCCGGCGCGCAGCTGCTCACCAACTGGATCGGAACCCTGTAGAGACATGGCCAAGCTCGAACTCCTCCCCGCCGTCGACGTCCGTGACGGCCAGGCCGTGCGCCTCGTGCATGGCGAGTCCGGCACGGAGACCTCGTACGGCTCCCCCCTGGAGGCCGCCCTCGCCTGGCAGCGGGCGGGCGCCGAGTGGCTGCACCTGGTCGACCTGGACGCCGCCTTCGGCACCGGCGACAACCGCGCGCTGATCGCCGAGGTGACCAGGGCGATGGAGATCAAGGTGGAGCTGTCCGGCGGCATCCGCGACGACGGCACCCTCGCCGCCGCCCTCGCCACCGGCTGCACCCGCGTGAACCTCGGCACGGCCGCCCTGGAGACCCCCGAGTGGGTGGCCAGGGTCATCGCCGAGCACGGCGACAAGATCGCGGTCGGCCTCGACGTCCGCGGCACGACGCTGCGCGGTCGCGGCTGGACCCGGGACGGCGGCGACCTCTACGAGACGCTGGAGCGCCTCGACAAGGAGGGCTGCGCGCGCTACGTCGTCACCGACATCGCCAAGGACGGCGCGCTCCAGGGCCCCAACCTGGACCTGCTGAGGAACGTCTGCGCGGCGACCGACCGCCCGGTCGTGGCCTCCGGCGGCGTGTCCTCGCTGCAGGACCTGAGGGCGATCGCCGAGCTCGTGCCGCTCGGTGTCGAGGGCTCCATCGTGGGCAAGGCGCTGTACGCCAAGGCGTTCACCCTGGAAGAGGCCCTGGAGGCTGTGGCGTCATGACATCCGATGCCGTGCGGCGGGTGCAGAGCGGAAGTCCCTGGGAGGAGTCCTTCGGTTTCGCACGCGCCGTCGCGGTGGGCGACCGTGTGCTGGTGGGCGGCACGACGTCCTTCAAGGGCAGCGTGCTCTACGGCGAGGGCGACCCGTACGAGCAGGCCAAGGTGGCCTTCACCGGCGCGATCGAGGCGCTCGGCGAGTTCGGGCTCGGTGTCGGGTCCGTGGTCCGCACCCGCATGTACCTGTCGCATCAGCGGGACGTGGACGAGGTGGGCCGCGCCCACCAGGAACTCTTCGCATCGGTGCGGCCGGTGTCCACCCTCCTCGTGGTGGAGGGATTCGTGGACCCGCGCATCCTGGTCGAAGTCGAAGTAGAGGCATTCAGAGGAGCCGAGCAGTCATGACCCTGGCGGTCCGAGTCATCCCCTGCCTGGACGTGGACGGCGGCCGGGTCGTCAAGGGCGTCAACTTCCAGAACCTGCGCGACGCGGGCGACCCCGTCGAGATGGCGAAGGTGTACGACGCCGAGGGCGCCGACGAGCTGACGTTCCTGGACATCACCGCGTCCTCGGGCAACCGGGAGACCACGTACGACGTGGTGCGCCGCACCGCAGAGCAGGTCTTCATCCCGCTCACGGTCGGCGGCGGCGTGCGCACCGCCGAGGACGTCGACAGGCTGCTGCGGGCGGGCGCCGACAAGGTGGGCGTCAACACCGCGGCCATCGCGCGGCCGGACCTGATCCGCGAGATCGCCGAGCGCTTCGGCCGCCAGGTGCTGGTCCTGTCGGTCGACGCCCGCCGCACCGGGTCGGGCTCCTTCGAGGTCACCACGCACGGCGGGCGCAAGGGCACCGGCATCGACGCCGTCGAGTGGGCGCACCGAGCCGCGGAACTGGGCGCGGGCGAGATCCTGCTGAACTCGATGGACGCGGACGGCACCAAGGACGGCTACGACCTGGAGATGATCGCCGCGGTCCGCAAGCACGTGACCGTGCCGGTGATCGCCTCCGGCGGCGCGGGCAGGCTGGCCGACTTCCCGCCGGCTGTCACCGCGGGCGCGGACGCCGTCCTCGCGGCCTCCGTCTTCCACTTCGGCGACCTGCGGATCGGCGAGGTGAAGGAGACGCTGCGGACGGCGGGCCACCCCGTACGGTGAGGCCGGCCGCCGCCGGTCCAGCGGTTCAGATGCCGAGCTGTCTGCCCTCCTCCAGCTTCGCGATCGCGTCCGCGTCGCCGTCGATGTCCACCTTGGCGGCGCTCTGCCTGCCGTAGAGGAACAGCAGCAGCTCCGACGGCTCACCCGTCACCGTGACGACCGGGGTGCCGCGGTGGGCGACCGCCGTCTGGCCGTCGGGGCGGCGCAGCACCAGGCCCGTGGGGACACCGCGGCCCATCAGACGGGCGGTGCGCTCCAGACGGGACCACAGGGCGTCCTGGAAGACCGGGTCGAGCTCGCGGGAGGTCCAGTCGGGCTGGGCGCGGCGGACGTCCTCGGTGTGGACGTAGAACTCGATCGTGTTCGACATCTCGTCGATCTGCTTGAGCTGGAAGGGTGAGAAGCGCGGCGGGCCGCTGCGGATGAGCTGGATCAGCTCCGCGTACGGCTTGTCCGCGTACTCCTCCATCACCTTCTCCAGGCGAGGCGCGAGCTGCTTGATCACGATGCCGCCCGCGGCGTCCGGGCGGCGCTCGCGCACGACCACGTGCGCGGCCAGATCGCGGGTCAGCCAGCCCTCGCACAGGGTCTCGGCGTCCGGACCGGCGGTCTCCAAGAGGTCGGCGAGGAGAAGCCGTTCACGCTTGGCAAAGGTCGACATGGAGTCAGCCTACGACCGGGTATCCGTACCGCACAGTGGGACGGCGCCCGGGGCTGTCGGTGCGGCGCGGCACAATGGCACCCATGACCAGTACGCCGCCGCCCAGCAGCCTCGCCCCCGAGATCGCCGCGCGCCTCAAGCGCAGCGCCGACGGGCTCCTGCCCGCCATCGCCCAGCAGTACGACACCGGTGAGGTGCTGATGCTGGGCTGGATGGACGACGAGGCCCTGCACCGCACGCTGACGACGGGCCGCTGCACCTACTGGTCGCGCAGCCGCGGGGCGTACTGGGTGAAGGGCGACACCTCCGGTCACTTCCAGTGGGTGAAGTCCGTCGCCCTCGACTGCGACGCCGACACCGTGCTCGTCAAGGTCGACCAGGTCGGCGCCGCCTGTCACACCGGCGCACGCACCTGCTTCGACGCCGACGTCCTGCTGAAGGACGCCGATCACGGCGTACCCGCCCGGGATCAGTAAGGTCAGCCGCCATGGACCTCGAGACGTTCCGCAAGCTGGCCACCGACCGCCGCGTCATCCCCGTCACCCGCAAGCTCCTCGCCGACGGCGACACCCCGGTCGGGCTGTACCGCAAGCTCGCCGCCGAGCGCCCCGGCACCTTCCTGCTGGAGTCCGCGGAGAACGGCCGCTCCTGGTCCCGCTACTCGTTCGTGGGCGTCCGCAGCGCCGCCACCCTCACCGCGCTGGACGGCAGGGCGCACTGGCTGGGCGAGCCCCCGGTGGGCGTGCCCGTCGACGGCGACCCGCTGGCCGCCCTGCGCGCCACCGTCGAGACCCTGCACACGCCCCACCAGGAGGGCCTGCCGCCCTTCACCGGAGGCATGGTCGGCTACCTGGGCTACGACATCGTCCGCCGCCTGGAGAAGATCGGCCCCGGCGAGCGGGACGACCTGCGGCTGCCCGAGCTGACCATGCTGCTGACCAGCGACCTCGCGGTGATGGACCACTGGGAGGGCTCGGTCCTGCTGATCGCCAACGCGATCAACCACAACGACCTCGACACCGGGGTCGACGAGGCCTACGCGGACGCCGTGGCCCGCCTCGACGCCATGGAGGCGGACCTCACGCGCGCGGTCGCCCAGCCACCGGCCGTGCTGCCGCCGTCGGAGCTGCCCGAGTACAGCGCGCTGTGGGGCGGCGCCGACTTCCAGGAGGCCGTCGAGGACATCAAGGAGCGCATCCGGGCCGGCGAGGCCTTCCAGGTCGTGCCGTCGCAGCGGTTCGAGACGCCGTGCACGGCGAGCGCGCTGGACGTCTACCGGGTGCTCCGGGCGACGAACCCCTCGCCGTACATGTACCTGCTCCGCTTCGAGGGCTTCGACGTCGTCGGCTCCTCGCCCGAGGCGCTGGTCAAGGTCGAGGACGGGCAGGCGCTGCTGCACCCCATCGCCGGCACCCGGCCCCGGGGCGCCACCCCGCAGGAGGACCAGACACTGGCGGAGGAGCTGCTCGCCGACCCCAAGGAGCGCGCCGAGCACCTCATGCTGGTCGACCTCGGGCGCAACGACCTCGGCCGGGTCTGCGAGCCCGGCTCGGTGGAGGTCGTCGACTTCATGTCCGTCGAGCGGTACTCGCACGTGATGCACATCGTCTCCACCGTGACCGGCCGGGTCGCGGCGGGCCGCACCGCCTTCGACGTGCTGACGGCCTGCTTCCCCGCGGGCACCCTCTCCGGCGCGCCCAAGCCGCGCGCGATGCAGATCATCGACGAACTGGAGC
Source organism: Streptomyces sp. NPDC047706 (assembly GCF_043204795.1). Taxonomy (NCBI): domain Bacteria; kingdom Bacillati; phylum Actinomycetota; class Actinomycetes; order Kitasatosporales; family Streptomycetaceae; genus Streptomyces; species Streptomyces sp. NPDC047706. Next base: position 169,591 of record NZ_JBIDCW010000010.1, read on the forward strand.
CGTCCCGGCGCGGGCTGTACGGCGGCTGTGTCGGATACCTCGACTTCGCCGGCGACTCCGACACGGCCATCGCCATCCGCACGGCCCTGCTGCGCGACGGCACCGCGTACGTCCAGGCGGGCGCGGGCATCGTCGCGGACTCCGATCCCGTCGCCGAGGACACGGAGTGCCGCAACAAGGCGGCGGCCGTCCTGCGCGCGGTCCACACGGCGAACCGGCTCGCACAATAGGGCGCTTCTCACGTGAACCCCGGGTGACGGTTCACGGCCGGGGCAGGCGATAGTGGAGTACGTGACTGCTGTTCCTCACCCCCGTTCCGAAGCCCCCACAGCCGCGCGCGCCGGGCGCCGGAGTCTTGCCCTGGCCCTGCTGTGCGGTGCGCTCGGCGCGGCCGTGGCGCTGCTGGCCACCCGTCAGCAGTGGTCGCAGGGCACCGCGACGGTGGCCGGCGGCGCCTTCCCGCTGACCGCCCGGGGCAGTGACGTCACCGGCGTCCCGGCGGCCCTCGCCATAGTGGGCCTGGCCGCGCTGGTCGCCGTCTTCGCCGTCCGCAGGTCCGGCCGCCTGCTGGTGGCCGGGCTGCTCGCGCTGTGCGGGGCGGGCACCGTGGCCGCCGCCCTGTACGGCGCCTCCGACAGCTCCGCGCTCGACGAGAAGGCCGCGCAGGCCTCCGGCGACACCTCCGCCACCGTGGAGGCCCTCACCCACACCGCGTGGCCGTACGCCGCGGCCGTGGGCGGTGCCCTGATCCTGCTCGCCGGCCTCCTCGCCCTGCGCTACGGCCGTCTGTGGCCCGCGATGTCCGGCCGCTACGAGCGTGACGGTGCCCCCGGCGCGCGCCGGGGCGCCACGGCCGCCGACCCCGACCGGCCCGAGGACCTCTGGAAGGCCCTCGACCGCGGCGAGGACCCGACCGGCACCGGACCCGCGTAGCGGCCGGGTGCCCCGCCCGGTGTGGCGAATCAGACGCCGCCGGGACCGGCCCCGCCCGCACGGCACGCGCAGGCGTGCGGGACAATGAACGTCGAGCGTCAGGCTCACACACGCATACGGCAACGAGGAGCAAGCAATGGCGGACAGCAGCCACGGGCACGGTCACACCCCCGCCGCCTGGACCGGTGTCATCATCGCCTTCATCGGTTTCTGTGTCGCGGGAGCCTTCATGGTGATGGACAACCCGCTCGGCTTCTGGGGCGGCATGGTGGTCATCGTCCTGGGCGGCGTCGTCGGCGGGATCATGCGCGCGATGGGCCTGGGCGCGCCCAAGGCGCAGCCCCTGAGGATGACGTCCGGCGCGACGCAGCCCGCGCGCACCGTGACCACCCGCGAGCCGGTCGCCGCCGAGAGCTGATCCTTCCCGCACGGCCCACTTCCGCCGCGACCTCGTCGAGGGGCGGCCCGGCAGGACGCCGGGCCGCCCCTTCGCGCACCCGCGCGCCCCGGCCGGGCACAATGCGGGCATGAACGCCGGCAGCCGCAGCACCCGCACAGCACGGCTCGCCGTCCCCGTCGGCGTGCTGGCGGCCGTCGCCGCGGCCTTCGCCTACGTGGGCGCCGTGGACCCCGGCGAACCCGGCCACTACCCCGTCTGCCCGCTGCTGCGCGTCACGGGCCTGTACTGCCCCGGCTGCGGCGGTCTGCGCAGCGCGCACGCCTTCGTGCACGGCGACCTCCCGGCGGCGCTGCAGGCCAACGCCCTGGCCGTCGCCGGCTATCTGCTCTTCGCCGCGCTGTGGACCGTCTGGGTGGTCCGCGCGGTGCGCGGGCGGCCGCCGCGCCTCGATCCGCGCCCCGCCGTCATGTGGGGCGTGGGCGCGTTGCTGCTGCTCTTCACCGTTGTCCGGAACCTGCCCTTCGGTGGCTGGCTACACCCTTGATCAACTGGCATATGTCCAGGTACTGGGACCGGCGTCAACCGGATGTGAGGCCTTCGCCCGGCTCCGGATACCATCGCAGTGACCACCGGTTTTCCTCTTCGGTGCCGCTTCGACAGTCAACCGTCAGGAAGGGGGCCACTCGCGTGAGTGTGCTCGACGAGATCATCGACGGAGTCCGTGCCGACCTCGCGGAGCGGCAGGCGCGCGTGAGCCTCGACGAGCTCAAGGAGCGCGCGGCGAAGGCCCCCGCGGCCAAGGACGGACTGGCCGCCCTGCGCGGCGACGGCGTCAAGGTCATCTGCGAGGTCAAGCGCTCCAGCCCCTCCAAGGGCGCGCTGGCGGCGATCGCCGACCCGGCCGGCCTCGCGGCGGACTACGAGGCGGGCGGCGCGGCCGTCATCTCCGTCCTGACCGAACAGCGCCGCTTCGGCGGCTCCCTCGCCGACCTGGAGGCCGTCCGGGCGCGCGTGGACATCCCGGTCCTGCGCAAGGACTTCATCGTCACGTCGTACCAGCTGTGGGAGGCCCGCGCGTACGGCGCCGACCTCGCGCTGCTCATCGTCGCGGCCCTCGACCAGCCCGCGCTGGAGTCCCTGATCGAGCGGGCGGTGTCCATCGGGCTCACCCCGCTCGTCGAGGTGCACGACGAGGACGAGGTCGACCGCGCGGTCGACGCGGGCGCCAAGCTCATCGGCGTCAACGCGCGCAACCTCAAGACCCTGGAGGTCGACCGCGGCACCTTCGAGCGGGTCGCCCCGGAGATCCCGGAGGGCCTCGTCAAGATCGCCGAGTCCGGCATCCGCGGCCCGCACGACCTCATCGCCTACGCCAACGCGGGCGCCGACGCCGTCCTCGTGGGCGAGTCCCTCGTCACCGGCAAGGACCCGAGGACCGCGGTGTCCGACCTGGTCGCGGCGGGCGCCCACCCCGCGCTGCGGCACGGCCGGGGCTGACCCACCGGTAGGCTTGGCCGCGATGACGACCACTACGACGACCCAGGACCGGCACGCCCGCCTCGCGCGCGGCTGCCGCCCGCGAGGCTGCCGTGCCCCCGCCCGCCGGGTGCACGGCCGCCGGGTCCGTTACGTGATCGGTGACGAACCTGGGCAGGTCAACGGCCGCCGATGGCAGCGCCCCGTTTCCAGGGGCGCGGGGCTCTGTCCGGTGTGCGGCTGCCGCCGCGCGGGCGCGACACGTCACGGCCGGCCGTCGGCCGACTGACAAAGCCCCGCCCCCACGGCGATCAGTGTCATTCCACACACTCACCGTGAGGCTCAAGCATGCCCAGCAACTTCTTCGTCCCCGACCCGGAGGGGCGGGTACCCAGCCCCGAAGGCTACTTCGGGGCATTCGGCGGCAAGTACATCCCGGAGGCCCTCGTCGCCGCCGTGGACGAGGTCGCCGTCGAGTACGACAAGGCCAAGGCCGACCACGAGTTCGCCCGCGAACTGGACGACCTGCTCGTCCACTACACGGGCCGCCCCTCGGCGCTCACCGAGGTCCCTCGTTTCGCCGCGGAAGCGGGTGGCGCCCGGGTCTTCCTCAAGCGCGAGGATCTGAACCACACCGGTTCCCACAAGATCAACAACGTTCTCGGCCAGGCCCTGCTCACCCGGAGGATGGGCAAGACCCGCGTCATCGCCGAGACCGGCGCGGGCCAGCACGGCGTCGCCACCGCCACCGCCTGCGCCCTCTTCGGCCTCGACTGCACGATCTACATGGGCGAGATCGACACCCGGCGCCAGGCCCTCAACGTGGCGCGCATGCGGATGCTCGGCGCCGAGGTCATCGCCGTGAGGTCGGGCAGCCGCACGCTGAAGGACGCCATCAACGAGGCCTTCCGCGACTGGGTCGCCAACGTCGACCACACCCACTACCTGTTCGGCACCGTCGCCGGACCGCACCCCTTCCCGGCCATGGTCCGCGACTTCCACCGCGTGATCGGCGTCGAGACGCGCCGCCAGCTGCTGGAGCGCGCCGGCCGTCTCCCCGACGCCGCCGTCGCCTGTGTCGGGGGCGGCTCCAACGCCATCGGCCTCTTCCACGCCTTCATCCCCGACACCGGCGTCCGCCTCATCGGCTGCGAGCCCGCCGGGCACGGAGTGGAGACCGGTGAGCACGCGGCCACCCTGACCGCGGGTGAGCCCGGCATCCTGCACGGTTCCCGGTCCTACGTCCTGCAGGACGACGAGGGCCAGATCACCGAGCCGTACTCGATCTCGGCCGGCCTCGACTACCCCGGCATCGGTCCCGAGCACTCCTACCTCAAGGACACCGGGCGCGGTGAGTACCGCGCGGTCACCGACGACGCCGCGATGCAGGCCCTGCGGCTGCTCTCGCGGACCGAGGGGATCATCCCGGCCATCGAGAGCGCGCACGCGCTCGCCGGTGCCCTGGAGGTCGGCCGCGAACTCGGCGAGGACGGGCTGATCGTGGTCAACCTCTCCGGCCGCGGTGACAAGGACATGGACACCGCCGCCCGCTACTTCGGGCTGTACGACACCGACGCCGAGGTCGCAGAGGACGCCTCCGGCACCGCCGAGATCGAGGGGGACGCCAAGTGAGCGGGAACATCCAGCTGCTGAGCGACACCCTCGCCGCCGCCAGGTCCGAGGGGCGTGCCGCCCTGATCGCCTATCTCCCGGCCGGGTTCCCCACCGTGGACGGCGGCATCCAGGCCGTCAAGGCGGTCCTCGACGGCGGCGCCGACGTCGTGGAGGTCGGGCTGCCGCACAGCGACCCCGTGCTCGACGGCCCGGTGATCCAGACCGCCGACGACATCGCCCTGCGCGGCGGCGTCAGGATCGCCGACGTCATGCGCACGGTCCGTGAGGCGTACCGGGCCACCGGCAAGCCCGTCCTCGTCATGACCTACTGGAACCCCATCGACCGCTACGGCGTCGAGCGCTTCACCGCCGAGCTGGCCGAAGCGGGCGGCGCTGGGTGCATCCTGCCCGACCTGCCGGTGCAGGAGTCGGCGCTGTGGCGCGAGCACGCCGAGAAGCACGGCCTGGCGACGGTCTTCGTGGTCGCGCCGAGCAGCAGGGACGAGCGGCTCGCGTGGATCACCGCGGCCGGCAGCGGCTTCGTGTACGCCGCCTCGCTGATGGGTGTCACGGGCACCCGGGAGTCCGTGGGCGCGCAGGCCGAGGATTTGGTCCGGCGCACCCGGGCCACCGGCACCGGCCTGCCCGTCTGCGTCGGGCTCGGCGTCTCCGACGCGGCGCAGGCCGCCGAGGTGGCCGGCTTCGCCGACGGGGTGATCGTCGGCTCGGCCTTCGTCAAGCGGATGCTGGACGCGCCCGACGACGCGGCCGGCGTCGAGGCGGTCCGCGCGCTCGCGGGCGACCTGGCGAAGGGCGTGCGCGGGCAGGCCTGACGGCCCCGGAATGTCATACGGGCACATGACGGCACGTCATACGGGTCCCTCGTACGGGTGGACCTGTGACCGGGGAGGCGCGGTGCGCCTCCCCGGTTCGTTCTGCGGGGTGTGAGCGAGAAGAACCATGACGGAAAGCGCACCGCCCGGGAACGGCTGGCGGTCGAGCGTGAGAAGCAGAAGGCCGCGGACAAGCGCAGGCGGGCGCTGATCGTCGGCGCGGCGGTCGTCGGCGTCCTGGGCCTGGCCGCGGTGATCGGCGTGGTCGCCGCCAACGCCGGCAAGGACACCGGCGACAGCGCGGGCCCGGTCGTGGCCCCCTCGGGGGCGAACGGCGAGGACAACCTCGCCATCCCGGTCGGCAAGGAGGACGCGCCGTCGACGCTCACGGTCTGGGAGGACTTCCGCTGCCCGGCCTGCCAGACCTTCGAGCAGACCTACCGCTCGACGATCCACGAGCTGACGGAGACCGGCCAGCTGAGAGTGGACTACCGGCTGGCCACGATCATCGACGGCAACATGGGCGGCAGCGGCTCCCGCAACGCGGCCAACGCCGCGGCCTGCGCGCAGGACGCGGGGCACTTCACGGCGTACCACGACGTGCTCTACGACAACCAGCCGCCGGAGACCGACGACGCCTTCGCGAACGACGCGAAGCTGATCGAGCTGGCCGGGAAGGTCGAGGGCCTGGACACGCCGGCCTTCCGCGAGTGCGTCAAGGACGGCAGGCACAACAGCTGGGTCGACAAGTCCGCCGAGGCGTTCACCAAGGGCGGCTTCAGCGGCACGCCCACCGTCCTGCTCAACGGCAAGAACATCTATCAGGACCAGACGATGACGCCCGACAAGCTGAAGCAGCAGGTGCAGGAGGCCGCGCGCGGCTGAGGCCGCGGGCCTGGCCTGTTATGGAGCCGTAGCCGGGCCGCCCGACACCGGGCCCGCCCGGCACGGTAGCGTCGACCCTGCCATGGAACTTGCCTACATCCCCAGCCCGTCGCGCGGAGTGCTGTACCTCGGCCCCATCCCGCTGCGCGGTTACGCGTTCTGCATCATCCTCGGCGTCTTCGTGGCCGTGTGGTACGGCAACAAGCGCTGGATCGCCCGCGGCGGGCGCTCCGGCACTGTGGCCGACATCGCGGTCTGGGCGGTGCCGTTCGGCCTGGTCGGCGGCCGCCTCTACCACGTGATCACGGACTACCAGCTGTACTTCAGCGAGGGCCGCGACTGGGTGGACGCCTTCAAGATCTGGGAGGGCGGCCTCGGCATCTGGGGCGCGATCGCGTTCGGCGCGGTCGGCGCGTGGATCGGCTGCCGCCGGCGGGGGATCCCGCTGCCCGCCTACGCCGACGCCGTCGCCCCCGGGATCGCGCTCGCGCAGGCCATCGGGCGCTGGGGCAACTGGTTCAACCAGGAGCTGTACGGGCGGGAGACCGACCTGCCCTGGGCGCTGCACATCACCTCCACGGCGGACGGGCGGGTGCCGGGGTACTACCACCCCACGTTCCTCTACGAGTCCCTGTGGTGCATCGGTGTCGCGGTCCTGGTGATCTGGGCCGACCGCCGCTTCAGCCTGGGCCACGGCCGGGCGTTCGCCCTGTACGTCGCCTCGTACTGCGCCGGCCGCTTCTGGATCGAGTACATGCGCGTCGACGACGCCCACCACATCCTGGGTCTGCGGCTGAACAACTGGACCGCCCTGCTGGTCTTCCTGCTGGCCGTGGCCTACATCGTGGTCTCGGCGAGGAAGCGGCCGGGCCGCGAGACCGTGGTGGAGCCGGACGCCGCCGCCCTCGACGGCGATGGCAAGCCGGACGGTGGCGACGAGGCCGAAGATGGCGACGAGGCCGGCGAGGCAGCCGGTGGTGAGAAGGCCGACGGTGAGGGTGCGTCCGGGGAGGCCAGGTCCGAAGCGGTCGAGGACGAGCTCGGGTCGGCGACGAAGAAGACCTGACAGCCGGTAGCACACAGGCGAGGGCGCCCGGAGGTTTCCGGGCGCCCTCGCCTGTGTGCGGGGGAGTCAGTCGCGGCGGGCCAGGGTCAGGGTGCGCCTCGCTTCACCGACCACCGCCGCGTCGATGAACGTGCCGTCGGGGAGTGCCTGGGCGGAGCCGTTGGTGGCCGCCGCCCTGACGATGGTCTCGGCCTTCTCGATCTCCTCCGGGGTGGGGCGGTAGGCCCGTTCGATGATCGGGAGCTGGCGCGGGTGGATGGCGGCCCGGCCCACAAAGCCCAGGGCCCGGCCGTGGGCGCAGGTCGCCGCGAGGCCGTCGAGGTCACGGACGTCCGGGTGGACCGACTGGGGCGGCGGGGCGAGGGCCGCCGCCCGGGCGGCGTTGACGATGCGGGAGCGCGGCCAGTCGAGTCCGGCGTCGCACCGCACACCGAGGTCTGCCCGCAGGTCCGCCTCGCCCAGGGAGATGCCGCGCAGGGCCGGGTGCGCGCGGGCGATGGCGTAGGCGTGCTCGATGGCCAGGGCGGATTCCAGGAGCGCGTACAGGGGTGGCCCGCCGTCGCCGGTGTCCGTCCTTTCCACCGCGTCCGTGATGTCGCGGGGGGAGGCCACCTTCGGCAGGCGCAGACCCGACACGCCGGGGAGGGCGGCCAGTGTCTTCAGGTCCGTGTCTGCCCAGGGGGTGTCCAGAGCGTTGACGCGGACGTGGACCGGGGTGGGGTGGTGGGGCTCGCGGAGCAGTTCCGCGGTGGCCGAGCGGGCGTAGTCCTTGCGCTCGGGGGCGACCGCGTCCTCCAGGTCGACCACGACGACGTCGGCGCCCGCGGCCAAGGCCCTGCCGACCACGTCGGGGCGGTCGCCGGGGGCGTAGAGCCAGGTCAGCGGGGCGGTCACAGGGCGCCCTCCGCGCGCAGGGCGGTCAGTTCCTCGGGGGTGAGGCCCAGTTCGGTGAGGACCTCGTCGGTGTCCGCGCCGTGCGGGCGGCCCGCCCAGCGGATGGAACCCGGGGTGGCGGACAGGCGGAACAGGACGTTCTGCATACGCAGCGGACCCAGCTCGGGGTCGTCGACCGTGGTGACGGTGTCCAGGGCCGCGTACTGGGGATCGGTCATCACGTCGCGTACGTCCTGGACCGGGGCCACCGCCGCCTGTGCCTTCTCGAAGGCCGCGAGCACCTCGTCGCGGGGGCGCTCGGCGATCCAGCCGCCGACCGCCTCGTCGAGGACGTCCGCGTGCCGGGCGCGGTCGGCGCCGGTGGCGAACCAGGGCTCGTCGATCAGGTCGGGGCGTCCGACCAGGCGCATCACGCGCTCGGCGATGGACTGGGCCGACGTCGAGACCGCGACCCAGCTGCCGTCGGCCGTGCGGTAGGTGTTGCGCGGCGCGTTGTTCTGGGAGCGGTTGCCGGTGCGGGGCTGGACGTGGCCGAGCTGGTCGTACCACAGGGGGTGCGGGCCGAGGACCGTGAGGATCGGTTCGATGATCGCCATGTCGACGACCTGGCCCTCGCCGGTGCGCTCGCGGGCGGCGAGGGCGGCCATCACCGCGTACGCCGTGGCGAGGCCGGCGATGGAGTCGGCGAGACCGAAGGGCGGCAGTGTCGGGGGTGCGTCCGGTTCGCCGGTGATCGCGGCGAAGCCGCTCATGGCCTCGGCGAGGGTGCCGAAGCCCGGGCGGTGGGCGTAGGGGCCGAACTGGCCGAAGGCGGTGACGCGCGCGAGGACCAGGCGGGGGTTGACCGCGGACAGTTCGGGCCAGCCGAGATCCCACTTCTCCAGGGTGCCCGGGCGGAAGTTCTCGATGACGACGTCCGCCCCGGCGGCCAGGCGGCGCAGGGTGGCCTGGCCGCCGGGCTTGGAGAGGTCGAGGGTGATGGTGCGCTTGTTGCGGCCGAGGTGCTTCCACCACAGGCCGACGCCGTCCTTGGCGGGGCCGTGGCCGCGGGAGGGGTCCGGTTTCCTGGGGTGCTCGATCTTGACCACCTCCGCGCCGAAGTCGCCGAGGAGGGTGGCGGCGAGCGGCCCGGCGAAGAGGGTGGCCATGTCGAGGACGCGGAGGCCGCCCAGGGGCGGGGTGTGCGCGGTCATGTCGTGCGCTCGCTACGGGTCATGGGCGGGTCGCCTCCAGGAGGGTGAGGTGGGCCAGCGTGTCGAAGCCGGTGCCGTCGAAGTCCGCGATGGAGGTGGCGAGACGGTTCTTGAGGGGGGCCGTCCAATGATCCGGAAGGGCGGTGGGGGCGCCGGCGAGGAGGGCGGCGATGCTGCCGGCCGTGGCCCCGTTGGAATCGGTGTCCCAGCCGCCGGAGACCGTGCGGCAGATGGCGCCCGGGAAGTCGCCGTCCGCGTGGGTGAGGGCGGCGGCGATCAGCGCCGTGTTGGGGATGGCGTGCACCCAGTGGTAGGCGGCGTGCCGGTCGTGGAGTTCGTCCACGACCGTCTCGAAGTCCTCGTGGTGGCGGGCCAGTCGGATCGCGTCGCGGACGGCCTCGGCCAGCCGGGAGCCGGGCGGGACCACGGTGAGCCCGGTGCGCAGGCTGGTGTGGACGTCGGCGGTGCCGGTGGCCGCGGCGGCGATGGTGGCGGCCGTGAACATCGCCGCGTAGACGCCGTTCGCGGTGTGGCTGAGGATGGCGTCCCGGTGGGCCTGTTCGGCCGCGGCGGCGGGGTCGCCGGGGCGGGTCCAGCCGTGCAGGTCGGCGCGGATGAGGGCGCCGATCCATTCGCGGAAGGGGTTGCGGTGGCGGGCTGTGTGCGGGGGCTCGATGCCGGTGAGCAGGTTGCGGTAGGCGACGCGTTCCGCGGTGAAGGCACGGCCGGCGGGGAGCTCGTCGAGCCAGAGTCCGGCCACGTCCGCGGTGGTGAACTCCTTGGTGCGGCGCTGGAGCAGGAGAAGGTTGAGAAGGGGGTAGTTGAGGTCGTCGTCCTCGGGCATGCCGTCGATGTTCTCGGCGAGCGACGTGCCGGCCGAGCGGCGGTTCCACGGGTGGGTGTCGAGGAGGGACTGGGGGACACCCCGGGCGGTGAAGTAGGCGGCCACCGGCCAGTTGCCGGCGGCGCGGGCGAGCCGGCGGATACCGGTGAGGGGGAGCTTCTCGACCGGCTTGCCCAGCAGACAGCCGACGGCCCGGCCCAGCCAGGCCGCGTGGAGGCGGGACTCCAGATCTGCCGGGGGGGCCGGCCGGCCGCCCGGCGCCGGCCAGTCGGGGCACAAGGACTTGATCCTCGCCAGGTCCGTCGGCTCCCGGTCCCGGAGCCGGCTCGGCAGGTCCGCCAGCTCGTCCAGCAGGTCCTCCGCCAGCTGGCGCAGGTAGCGGGAGGCCGGTCGCGGGGAGGCGCCGGCCCGGGGCGGTGCGTCGGGGCCGCCGGCCGCGTTCCAGCGTCGTTCGACGGCGGTCGGCCGGCGGCCGTCCTGGTGGGCCTGGCGGAGCTCGTGGCCGATCAGGTCCTCGGGCTGGACCCACGTCAGTCGGAGCACGGAAGGCCTCCCAACGCGGTGAACCACTCCTCGTGGGTACGGCGCCGGCTCACGTCCCGCCGGAAGATCTCGGCCGTGACCTCGGTGAGCGTGCGCGCCGGTTCCCACAGGTCGAGGCGGCTGGCCTCCGCCACCGTCTTCGACCACTCGTCCGGGACCGGGGAGCCCAGGGCCCCGGCCAGCGCGCCCGCCATCGTGGCGGTCGAGTCGCAGTCGCGGCCGTAGTTCACCGAGCCCAGGACCGCCTGCCGGTAGTCGCCGCCCGCGACCAGCAACATGCCGAGCGCGACGGGGAGTTCCTCGATGGAGTGCAGACGGGAGGGGCGGCGGGCGCCGAGGGAGGGGGTGCGGTAGTCGGGGCCCACCGTGTCGTAGGGCGCCACCGCCTCGCGCAGCGGAACCAGCGCCGACTCGAAGTCCGAGTATCCGGACGCCACTTCGCACACCGCCTCGATCGCCGCCCGGGTGCCGTCCTTCGCGTGCTCCAGGCACGCCGCCACCACCGACTCCGGTGTCGCCCCGGGGACACAGGCCGCCGCCACGGCCGCCGCGAAGACGCCCGCCGCCTCGCGGCCGTACGACGACTGGTGGGCGCCCGCGACGTCCAGGGCCTCGGCGTAGGCGCCCGCGGGGTTGGCCGCGTTGACCAGGCCGACCGGTGCCATGTACATCGCGGCACCGCAGTTGACGATGTTGCCGACGCCGGCCTCCCGGGGGTCGGCATGGCCGTAGTGGAGCCGGGCCACCAGCCACTTCTCCGCCAGGAAGATCCGGTGCAGGGGGAGGGCCTGCTCCTCCAGCTCCGGGATCCAGCGCGGGGTGGTGATCAGGTCCGGGACCAGGTGGTCGGCGACGGCGTAGGCGTCGAGGTGGTCGCGGACCTCGGCGTAGACCCGCACCAGCGCGTGGGTCATCAAGGTGTCGTCGGTGACGTGGCCGTCGCCCTTGTGGTACGGCGCGATCGGGCGGGCGGTGCGCCAGGCGGCGCCGTTCCAGGGGCCGACGACGCCGTGGACGCGGCCGCCGTGGCGCTCGGCGATCTGGTCGGGGGAGTAGCCCTCGACGGGGCCGCCGAGGGCGTCGCCGACGGCCGCGCCGACGAGAGCGCCGGTGATCCGGTCGCTGAGGGAGTCTGCTCGGCTTTCTTCTCCTTTGGGGGTCATGAGCCGAATCATCCCCCCGGCGGGGCCGGTTGCGCGGCTTCCAGGAGTTCGGCGAGTTCCACGAGGTCGGTTCCGGTGAGGCGGGGGAGTGCGCAGCCGGAGAGGTGCCGGCAGGTGTCCCGCCAGGACGCGGGGAGCGCAGGGCCGCCGCCGAGCGCGCCGGTCAGGGCGCCCGCGAGGGCCGGGGCCGAATCCGCGACGCGGGAGAGGCAGGCCGCCGCGGGTACCGCCTCCGCGATCCGGCCCTTCGAGGCGACGGTGAGGGCGAGGGCGACAGGGACCGTCTCGGCGGCGGCGATGCCGTAGCTGTAGACGTGGTCCACGATCTGGTGTTCCAGGAGGGGGATCAGCGCGAAGGCGCTGACGGCGTCCGCGGCGAGCTTCAGGGCGTGGCGGGTGTTGCGCCCGATCTCCGTCTCCTCGGGCAGTTCGGCGAGCGCCGCGGTCACGCAGGCGTGCGGGGTCGCGCCGGTGAGCGCGAGGGAGACGGCGGCGGCCATGGCCCGTGCGCCGTGCACGCCGTCGCCGTCCTGGGTGTAGCGGGCGTCGAACTCGGCGAGGGACGCGGCGAGCGCGGGGTCGCCGGGGTGGGCGACGGCCAGGACGCAGGCCCGGACACAGGCCGCGTCGTCGAAGAAGTGCGGGTTGTCGTGGCCCGTGGCGGGCGGGCGCAGACCGGCCGCGAGGTTGCCGAGGCCGGCCCGGACGGAGATGCGGGCGCGCAGCGGGAGGACGGCGGACTCGACCTCGGGAGCGCGTTCGGCTGCCGCGGCGACCTCACTGGCCACGGAGTTCCAGGTCAGGTCGATGGCCGCGCGGACCCGGCGTTCCCGGCTGAGGTCGCCCAGGACAGTGTCGTCGCCGGCGCGCAGCACCGCCTCCGCGGCGAACGCCGCCCACTCGGCGTCGTCGGAAGGGCCGAGGCGGAGGGGTTCGGGGGGCTGGTTGAGGGCGATGGGGACGGGGAGCGTGGTGGTCGCGTTGTGCTCGGCGAAGGTGTCGAGTTCGCGGGTGAGGCGGCGGGTCCACTCGGGCATCCGGGCGGCTCGGTGACGGGCGGCGGGCCATCCGGCGGCGTCGCCCGCGGCCAGGCCCAGCAGCAGGCCTTCGATCCGGGAACGGGCGGTGTCGTGGGTGGCGGCCTCGGCTTCGCCTCCGGCCGGGTGCGTCCCGGCCGTACTGCCCGTACCGCCCGTACCGCCCGTGCGGCTCTCGTCGCCGGGTGCGGGTGGCCCCTGCGGGGAGTTGTCGCCGTCGGTGGGTGTGGGTGCGGGTGCGGGTGCGGGGTCGTGGCCTGGGAGGTTCTCCGCGTCCGAGGGGGTGGGGCCGGCGGTCAGGGCCTGGTCGAGGTCCGCCGACGCCGGGGCGGCGTTGAGGGTCAGGGGGTTTGTCCCGTCCCAGGGGGCGGGGGGCCTCATCGGGCGTCCTCAGGGGTCAGCAGGTCCGCCACGTCCAGTACGTGGTGACCGGCCATCGACGGCAGGCAGCTGCCCCGCGCCGGCCCGATCGCCGCCGCCCACTCCGGCGGGATCGCGGCCTCCCCCTGCGTCGCACCCGCCAGGGCGCCCGCGACCGCGGCCGTGGTGTCGGCGTCGCGGCCCATGTTGACGGCCGTGAGGACCGCCTCCTTGAAGTCGCCGTCGGCCGCCGCGTACGCGCCGAAGGCCAGGGCGACCGCCTCGGGGGCGAGGTCGGTCCACGGATAGCCGCCGATGACCACGGCGGAGCGGACCGCGCGTTCGCCGCGGTGGGCGACGACCACGGCACGGCGCAGGGAACGCGCGGTCCAGGAGTCGTCCGGTACGACGGCGAGGGCGGAGGCGACCACGGCGGTGGGCGGGGCGCCCGCCGTCGCCGCCGCGACACCGGCCGCGACCGCCTGGCCACCGTAGATGCCCTCGCCGTCGTGGCTGACGGAGCCGTCGATCGCGACCAGGCGGGCGGCCTCGGCAGGCCGGCCCGCGGCGAACACGCCGAACGGCGCGGCGCGCATGGCGAGGCCGTCGCTCCAGGCGTGCCGGTGCTGGGCGGAGATGGGTGCGGCGAGGCCGCGGCGGAGGTTCTCCAGGGTGCCGCGTTCGCTGAAGCCCGCGCCCCGGAACTGGCCCTCGCCGCGGTCGGCGATCCAGGCGTGCCAGGCCGCCTCCGCATGCGCGGGCGTGAGGGCGGAGCCGTGCCGGGCGAGCAGCAGACCCGAGAAGATCGCGTACTCGGTGTCGTCCGTACCTGCGGGGCGGTCGGCGACGAAGCCGGTGACCCGGCCCCAGCGGGCACGGATCTCGGACGGCCTCATGTTCTCGGCGGGTGCGCCCAGGGCGTCGCCGACGGCGAGGCCGAGCAGGGCGCCGCGGGCCCGGGAACGGAGGTCGGCGGCGTCCCCGGCGGCCGGGACCGAGGGAACGCGGGCGATCGATGGCATCGCGGCCTCTCCTCTCAGGGCTCTCGGCAGAAAGCGCCCGGGGCCTGTCGATCGAGGCACCTCTCAGGGCGCGGAACCCTTTGCGGAACTGTCCCCGGTGCGGTGCGTCGCGCAGCCTCACGAGCCGCAGAGTCACCCGGTCGACATTTGAGCGGCGACCAATTCGAATGAGCAAAGAAGGGTAAAACCGCAGGTTAGCCCAGCCTTTCCTTGCTGGCGGGGGCGGAATGCGCGACGTAATCTGGGCGTTGTCGAAAAGTGGAACGCGTCCAAATCAGCTTCTGGGGGACCCGGTATGGCCATCATCGAGACCGAGGCGGCGCTGCACGAGGCGCATCGCGACAACCACACCCACCGCGACGTCAACGGCGGCTGGCTGCGCCCCGCCGTCTTCGGCGCGATGGACGGGCTGGTCTCCAACCTCGCGCTGATGACCGGTGTCGCGGGCGGCTCGGTAGGTCAGCAGACCATTGTGCTGACCGGGCTCGCGGGCCTGGCCGCCGGTGCCTTCTCCATGGCCGCCGGTGAGTACACCTCGGTCGCCTCCCAGCGTGAGCTGGTCGAGGCGGAACTGGACGTCGAGCGCCGTGAGCTGCGCAAGCATCCGAAGGACGAGGAGGCCGAGCTGGCCCGGCTCTACGAGGCGCGCGGCGTCGAGGCGGGGCTGGCGCGGGAGGTGGCCCGGCAACTGTCGAAGGACCCCGAGCAGGCGCTGGAGATACACGCCCGTGAGGAGCTCGGCATCGACCCCGGCGATCTTCCTTCGCCGCTGGTCGCCGCGGTGTCGAGCTTCGGCTCCTTCGCTCTGGGCGCCCTGCTGCCCGTACTGCCGTATCTGCTCGGTGCGACCGCGCTCTGGCCGGCGGTGCTGCTCGCGCTGCTCGGGCTGTTCGGCTGTGGCGCCGTGGTGGCCAAGGTGACCGCGCGTACCTGGTGGTTCAGCGGGCTGCGGCAGCTCGCTCTCGGTGCCGCGGCGGCCGGTGTGACCTATGCCCTGGGCAGCCTGTTCGGAACGGCCCTAGGATAGGGCGGCCAGGGCCCATGCGCAGAGCCGCACGTTACCCCCGGGTTTCGAGTGCGTAATCGCCGGGCATGAGCCGTAAGCGCTGTGGGCAAAGAGGCCTTTCGGCGCACTCGCGGGGCGAGCGACGCTGCCCGCCCTCCACGGGGCCGACGGACATGGTTCTGTCCTCCCCGGCCCCCCATGAATCTGCTGGATCTCCGCCGCCGAGCCGCGGTGTCTTCGACGCACACCCCTGCGAGAAGTCCGCATGTTGGAATGGTCTATCCAGTTCCCGAGAGCCACCCCATCATGTAACCTGCACGAAATTTTGATCTCACGCGAGGGCCAGCGTCGTCCCTCGGCACTTGAACATGCCACTTGACGACGGGAGAGCCGATGCGTACACCGCGCCAGCCGTCCCAGCATTCCGCGAATGGCCAGAACTGGTCGTTCATGGATGCTCGCCCTGCTGCGCAGGGTATGTACGACCCCCGCAACGAGCACGACGCCTGTGGCGTCGGCTTCGTGGCCACCCTCACCGGTGAGGCGAGCCATGCGCTGGTCGAACAGGCGCTCACGGTGCTGCGCAACCTGGAGCACCGCGGGGCCACCGGCTCCGAGCCGGACTCCGGTGACGGCGCGGGCATTCTGGCCCAGGTACCGGACGCCTTCCTCCGTGAGGTGGCCGGATTCGAGCTGCCGCAGGCCGGCGGCTACGCCGTCGGCATCGCCTTCCTGCCGGAGGACGGCACCGCCGAAGCCGTCTCACTCATTGAGACGATCGCGGCCGACGAGGGCCTGACCGTCCTCGGCTGGCGCGAGGTCCCCGTCGCGCCCGAGCTGCTCGGTGCCACCGCCCGCTCGACGATGCCCGCCTTCCGGCAGATCTTCGTCACCGACGGCGCCTCGGAGGGCATCGCGCTCGACCGCAAGGCCTTCGTGCTGCGCAAGCGCGCCGAGCGCGAGGCCGGCGTCTACTTCCCGTCGCTGTCCGCGCGGACGATCGTCTACAAGGGCATGCTGACCACGGGCCAGCTGGAGCCGTTCTTCCCGGACCTGTCCGACCGCCGGTTCGCCTCCGCGATCGCGCTCGTGCACTCCCGGTTCTCCACCAACACCTTCCCGTCGTGGCCGCTGGCGCACCCGTACCGCTTCGTCGCGCACAACGGTGAGATCAACACCGTCAAGGGCAACCGCAACTGGATGCGGGCCCGCGAGTCCCAGCTGCGCTCCGGACTGTTCGGCTCCCCGGAGAAGCTGGAGCAGGTCTTCCCGATCTGCACGCCCGACGCCTCCGACTCGGCGTCCTTCGACGAGGTGCTCGAACTGCTGCACCTCGGCGGGCGTTCGCTGCCGCACTCGGTGCTGATGATGATCCCGGAGGCGTGGGAGAACCACGACTCCATGGACCCGGCCCGGCGGGCGTTCTACCAGTACCACTCCACGATGATGGAGCCCTGGGACGGCCCGGCCTGTGTCACCTTCACCGACGGCACCCAGGTCGGCGCCGTTCTCGACCGCAACGGCCTGCGTCCCGGCCGCTACTGGGTCACCGACGACGGCCTCGTCGTCCTGGGCTCCGAGGTCGGCGTCCTCGACATCGCCCCTTCGAAGGTCGTCCGCAAGGGCCGCCTCCAGCCCGGCCGGATGTTCCTCGTGGACACCGCCGAGCACCGCATCATCGAGGACGACGAGATCAAGGCCCAGCTCGCCGCCGAGCAGCCCTACGGGGAGTGGCTGGAGGCCGGCGAGATCGAGCTGGGCGACCTGCCCGAGCGCGAGCACATCGTGCACACGCACGCCTCCGTCACCCGCCGCCAGCAGACCTTCGGGTACACCGAGGAGGAGCTGCGCGTCATCCTCGCGCCGATGGCCAAGGCCGGCGGCGAGCCGATCGGCTCCATGGGCACCGACTCGCCGATCGCGGCGCTGTCCGACCGCCCGCGCCTGCTCTTCGACTACTTCACGCAGCTGTTCGCGCAGGTCACCAACCCTCCGCTGGACGCGATCCGCGAGGAGCTGGTCACCTCGCTGCGCAGCTCGCTGGGCCCGCAGGGCAACCTCCTGGAGCCGACGGCCGCCTCGTGCCGCAGCGTCGTGCTGCCCTTCCCGGTGATCGACAACGACGAGCTGGCCAAGCTCATCCACATCAACGCCGACGGCGACATGCCCGGCATGAAGGCCGCCACGCTCTCGGGCCTGTACCGCGTCGGCGGGGGCGGTGACTCCCTCGCGGCGCGGATCGAGGAGATCTGCGCCGAGGCCGACGCCGCGATCGAGAACGGCGCCCGGCTGATCGTGCTCTCCGACCGGCACTCGGACGCCGAGCACGCGCCGATCCCGTCGCTGCTGCTCACCGCGGCCGTCCACCACCACCTCATCCGCACCAAGCAGCGCACCCACGTGGGTCTGCTGGTCGAGGCCGGAGACGTTCGCGAGGTCCACCACGTCGCCCTGCTCATCGGCTACGGCGCCGCCGCCGTCAACCCGTACCTGGCCATGGAGTCGGTCGAGGACCTGGTCCGCGCGGGCACCTTCCTGACGGGCATCGAGGCCGAGAAGGCCATCCGCAACCTGATCCACGCGCTCGGCAAGGGCGTGCTGAAGGTCATGTCCAAGATGGGCATCTCCACCGTCGCCTCCTACCGCGGCGCCCAGGTCTTCGAGGCGGTCGGCCTGGACGAGGCCTTCGTGGAGAAGTACTTCAACGGCACCGCCACCAAGATCGGCGGCGTCGGCATCGACGTCGTCGCCAAGGAGGTCGCCGCCCGGCACGCCAAGGCGTACCCCGCCTCCGGCATCGCCCCGGCGCACCGCGCGCTGGAGATAGGCGGCGAGTACCAGTGGCGCCGCGAGGGCGAGCCGCACCTGTTCGACCCGGAGACGGTCTTCCGCCTCCAGCACTCCACGCGCACCGGCCGCTACGACATCTTCAAGAAGTACACCGAGCGCGTGAACGAGCAGTCCGAGCGCCTGATGACCCTGCGCGGCCTGTTCGGCTTCAAGTCCGGCCGGCAGCCGATCCCCGTCGACGAGGTCGAGCCCGCCAGTGAGATCGTCAAGCGGTTCTCCACCGGCGCCATGTCGTACGGCTCGATCTCGCGCGAGGCGCACGAGACGCTCGCCATCGCCATGAACCAGCTGGGCGGCAAGTCCAACACCGGCGAAGGCGGCGAGGACCCCGAGCGCCTGTACGACCCGGCCCGCCGCTCGTCGATCAAGCAGGTGGCGTCCGGCCGCTTCGGTGTGACCAGCGAGTACCTGGTCAACTCGGACGACATCCAGATCAAGATGGCCCAGGGCGCCAAGCCGGGCGAGGGCGGTCAGCTGCCCGGTCACAAGGTGTACCCCTGGGTGGCGAAGACCCGGCACTCCACGCCGGGCGTCGGGCTCATCTCCCCGCCGCCGCACCACGACATCTACTCCATCGAGGACCTCGCCCAGCTGATCCACGACCTGAAGAACGCCAACCCCCAGGCGCGTATCCACGTCAAGCTGGTCTCCGAGGTCGGCGTCGGCACGGTCGCCGCCGGTGTGTCCAAGGCGCACGCGGACGTGGTGCTCATCTCCGGTCACGACGGAGGCACCGGCGCCTCGCCGCTGACCTCGCTGAAGCACGCCGGCGGTCCCTGGGAGCTCGGCCTCGCCGAGACCCAGCAGACGCTGCTGCTCAACGGCCTGCGCGACCGGATCGTCGTCCAGACCGACGGCCAGCTCAAGACCGGCCGCGACGTCGTCATCGCCGCGCTGCTCGGCGCCGAGGAGTTCGGTTTCGCGACCGCGCCGCTCGTCGTCTCCGGCTGCGTCATGATGCGCGTCTGCCACCTGGACACCTGCCCGGTCGGCATCGCCACCCAGAACCCGACGCTGCGCGAGCGCTTCACCGGCAAGGCCGAGCACGTGGTGAACTTCTTCCGGTTCATCGCCGAGGAGGTCCGCGAACTGCTGGCCGAGCTTGGCTTCCGCTCCGTCGAGGAGGCCGTCGGCCACGCCGAGGCCCTGGACGTCACGCGGGCCGTCGACCACTGGAAGGCGCAGGGCCTGGAGCTCGAGCCGCTGTTCCACGTGCCCGACCTGCCCGAGGGCGCGGTGCGCCACCAGGTGGTCGCGCAGGACCACGGCCTGGAGAAGGCGCTCGACAACGAGCTGATCAAGCTCGCCGCCGACGCGCTCTCCGCCGCCGGCGCCACCGACGCCCAGCCGGTGCGCGCGCAGGTCGCCATCCGCAACATCAACCGCACGGTCGGCACCATGCTCGGCCACGAGGTGACGAAGAAGTTCGGCGGCGCGGGCCTGCCCGACGACACCATCGACATCACCTTCACCGGCTCGGCCGGCCAGTCCTTCGGCGCCTTCGTCCCGCGCGGTGTCACGCTGCGCCTGGAGGGCGACGCCAACGACTACGTCGGCAAGGGCCTGTCCGGCGGCCGTGTGATCGTCCGCCCGGACCGGGGCGCGGACCACCTCGCCGAGTACAGCGTCATCGCGGGCAACACCCTCGCGTACGGCGCGACCGGCGGCGAGATGTTCCTGCGAGGCAAGGTCGGCGAGCGCTTCTGCGTCCGCAACTCCGGCGCGCTGGTGGTCTCCGAGGGCGTGGGCGACCACGGCTGCGAGTACATGACCGGCGGTCACGCGGTGGTGCTCGGTGAGACGGGACGCAACTTCGCGGCCGGTATGTCCGGTGGCGTCGCGTACGTCATCGACCTCGACCGCGACAACGTCAACATCGGCAACGTGCGGGCCGTGGAGGCGCTCGACGACGCCGACAAGCAGTGGCTGCACGACGTGGTGCGCCGGCACCAGGAGGAGACCGGCTCCACGGTCGCCGAGAAGCTCCTGGCCGAGTGGGACACCGCGGCCGACCGCTTCAGCAAGATCATCCCCAGCACGTACAAGGCAGTGCTCGCCGCCAAGGACGCCGCCGAGCGAGACGGTCTGACCGAGTCCGAGATCACCGAGAAGATGATGGAGGCGGCGATCAATGGCTGACCCGAAGGGCTTTTTGAACCACGGCCGTGAGGTCGCCAGGTCCCGTCCCGTCGAGGAGCGCAAGAAGGACTGGAACGAGGTCTACGTCCCCGGCTCGCTGCTGCCGATCATCAGCAAGCAGGCCAGCCGGTGCATGGACTGCGGCATCCCCTTCTGCCACAACGGCTGTCCGCTGGGGAACCTGATCCCCGAGTGGAACGACTACGCCTACCGCGAGGACTGGGGCGCCGCCTCCGAGCGTCTGCACGCCACGAACAACTTCCCGGAGTTCACGGGCCGTCTGTGCCCGGCCCCGTGCGAGTCGGCGTGTGTGCTCGGCATCAACCAGCAGCCGGTCACCATCAAGAACGTCGAGGTCTCGATCATCGACAAGGCGTGGGAGACCGGCGAGGTCGCCCCGCAGATCCCGGAGCGCCTGTCGGGCAAGACGGTCGCGGTGATCGGTTCCGGCCCGGCGGGCCTGGCGGCGGCCCAGCAGCTGACCCGCGCCGGCCACACCGTGGCGGTGTACGAGCGGGCGGACCGCGTCGGCGGCCTCCTCCGTTACGGCATCCCCGAGTTCAAGATGGAGAAGCGGCACATCAACCGCCGTATCGAGCAGATGCGCGCGGAGGGCACCCGCTTCCGCACCGGGGTCGAGATCGGCCGCGACCTGAAGGCGACGGACCTGAGGAAGCGGTACGACGCGGTCGTCATCGCCGCCGGGGCCACGACCGCCCGTGACCTCGCGGTCCCGGGCCGCGAACTCCAGGGCATCCACCAGGCGATGGACTACCTGCCGCTGGCCAACAAGGTCCAGGAGGGCGACTACGTCACCACTCCGATCTCGGCGCAGGGCAAGCACGTCGTCGTCATCGGCGGCGGCGACACCGGCGCCGACTGCGTGGGCACCGCCCACCGCCAGGGCGCGGCCTCCGTGACGCAGCTGGAGATCATGCCCCGTCCGGGCGAGGAGCGGGACGCGGCGCGGCAGCCGTGGCCGACCTTCCCGATGCTCTACAAGGTCACCTCCGCGCACGAGGAGGGCGGCGAGCGGGTCTACGCCGTCTCGACCACCCACTTCGAGGGCGACGAGGACGGCAACGTCCAGTGGCTGCACCTGGTCGAGGTCGAGTTCGTCGACGGCAAGCTGACCCCGCAGCCGGGCACGGAGCGCAGGATCCCGGCCCAACTGGTCACGCTGGCGATGGGTTTCACCGGCACCGACCGCGACAACGGCCTGGTCGACCAGTTCGGCCTGGAGCTCGACGAGCGCGGCAACATCGCCCGCGACGCCGACTTCCAGACCAATGTGCCGGGTGTGTACGTCGCCGGTGACGCCGGCCGCGGCCAGTCCCTCATCGTGTGGGCGATCGCGGAGGGCCGCTCGGCCGCCCGCGGCGTCGACCGGTTCCTCACGGGCGCCAGCGACCTCCCGGCCCCGATCCGCCCGACGGACCGTGCGCTGACGGCCTGACGGCCCGACCACGAAGACGTCCCGTACAAAGGCGTACGGAACACCGACGGCGCCTGCCCGCCAGTCCCCGACCGGACGACTGGGCAGGCGCCGTCACTTGTGCCGTACCCTCGCCGCGTGGCAGCCATCAGTCTCACCAAGGTCGAACAGAGCGCGCCGGCGCTCGTGAACCTCTACAAGAGCGCCGCGGTCTCGCTCACCAAGCACGGCCTGGACGGGCAGCGGGCCGCCGTGTACCTCGTGGTCGACTACTCGGGGTCGATGAAGCCGTACTACAGGGACGGCAGTGTCCAGGCGCTGGCCGACCGCGTGCTGGGGCTGTCGGCGCATCTCGACGACGACGGCAGGGTGCCGGTGGTGTTCTTCTCGACGGACGTCGACGCCGTCACCGACATCGCTCTCGCCGACCACGAGGGGCGGATCGAGCGGATCGTGGCCGGCCTCGGGCACATGGGCAGGACCAGCTACCACCTGGCCATGGACGCCGTCATCGACCACTACGTCGACAGCGGCTCCCGGGAGCCCGCCCTCGTCGTCTTCCAGACCGACGGCGGTCCCGTCAACAAGCTCGCCGCCGAGAAGTTCCTGTGCAAGGCGGCGACCCTCCCCCTGTTCTGGCAGTTCGTCGGCTTCGGTGACCCGGACAGCAAGCAGTTCGACTTCCTGCGCAGGCTCGACGAGCTGCCCGTGCCGGATCGGCGGGTGGTCGACAACGCCGGGTTCTTCCACGCCGGACAGGACCCGCGGCAGGTGTCCGACGCCGAGCTGTACGACCGTCTCGTGAGCGAGTTCCCCCAGTGGCTGGCGGCCGCGCGGGAGCGGGGGATCGTACGGACCGGCTGAGCCGCCCCAGGCTGGCTGAGACCGCCTGCCGACCGCCCGCGACCCTCCGCGACCGACCCCAGAGCGCCTGAGACCGCCCGGCACAGCCTGAGACCGGATTGGACCGGCTGGGACCGGCTGGGATCTTTCGCGCACCTTTAATTCGAGGGCTTCACCGTGGCACCCTGAGGCTGATCCGGTCCGACGGGGAGGACGGCGCAGATGGACGGCGCACGATCGGTGAACACGGCCACGGGCAGGGCGAGTTCCGCGGCCAGGGGCGAGAAGCTGGCCGACTGGGCCGACGGGCGTCTCGGGCTCTACGCGCTCGCCAAGGCCAACATGCGCAAGGTCTTCCCGGACCACTGGTCGTTCATGCTGGGCGAGGTCTGTCTCTACAGCTTCCTGGTCCTCATCCTCACCGGGGTCTACCTCACGCTGTTCTTCGAGCCGAGCAGCGCCGAGGTGGTGTACGAGGGGTCCTACACGCCGCTCAACGGCATCGTGATGACCCGCGCGTTCGAGTCCACCCTGGAGATCAGCTTCGACGTGCGCGGCGGTCTGCTGATCCGGCAGATCCACCACTGGGCGGCGCTGGTCTTCGTCGCCGGAATGCTCGTCCACATGATGCGGGTGTTCTTCACCGGCGCCTACCGCAAGCCCCGCGAGATCAACTGGGTGTTCGGCTGGACCCTGCTGATGCTCGGCATCATCACCGGCCTCACCGGCTACTCCCTCCCCGACGACCTGCTCTCCGGCACCGGCCTGCGCTTCGCCCAGGGCGCCATCCTGTCCATCCCGATCGTGGGCACCTATGTGTCGTTCTTCCTGTTCGGCGGGGAGTTCCCGGGGGACGACATCATCTCGCGGCTGTTCCCGGTCCATGTGCTGCTGCTGCCGGGGATCATGCTCGGCCTGGTGGTGGCCCATCTGATCCTGGTCGTCCACCACAAGCACACCCAGTACCCCGGCCCCGGCCGGGAGGAGAAGTCCGTGATCGGCATGCCCTTCCTGCCGGTCTACATGGCCAAGGCCGGCGGCTTCTTCTTCCTGGTCTTCGGCGCCCTCGCGCTGATGGGCGGACTCGCGCAGGTCAACCCCGTCTGGGCCTTCGGCCCCTACCGCGCCGACCTCGTCACCACCGGTGCCCAGCCCGACTGGTACCTCGGCTTCTCCGAGGGCCTGATCCGGGTGATGCCGGGATGGGAGATCGACCTCGGCGGTCATACGCTCGTCCTCGGCGTCTTCATCCCCTTCGCGCTCTTCCCGCTGATCCTGGCCGCCATCGGCGTCTACCCCTTCGTCGAGGCCTGGATCACCGGCGACAGACGCGAGCACCACCTCCTGGAACGGCCGCGCAACGCCCCCGTCCGCACCGGCCTCGGCGTCGCCTGGCTCACGCTGTACGTGGTCTGCCTGATCGGCGGCGGCAACGACATCGTCGCCACCCATCTGCATCTGTCGATCAACGCCATCACCTGGTTCGTCCGGATCGCCTTCTTCGTCGCGCCGGTGCTGGCGTTCGTCGTCACCAAGCGGATCTGCCTGGGCCTGCAACGCCGCGACCGCGAGAAGGTGCTGCACGGCCGGGAGACCGGCACCATCAAGCGGCTGCCGCACGGCGAGTACATCGAGGTCCACGAACCCCTCGGCCGGGCCGACCGGTACGCCCTCACCCAGCACGAGCAGCCGCGGCCCTACGAGATCGGCCCGCGGGTCGACGCGAACGGCGTCCGGCGGCGCGTCACTGTCTCCCGGCGGGTGCGCGCGAGGCTGGCCCGGGCCATGTTCGGGCCCGGCAGCCACATCCCGAAGCCGACGCCGGAGGAGTACCGGGAGATCACGCGCGGGCACTGAGAACGACGTCCCGGCACTCGTCCGGCCCGCCCCAGGCACCCCGCAGGGCGCGCGCCTTGGTCAGCCACAGGGACAGGTCGTACTCCGCCGTGTAGCCGATGGCCCCGTGCAGCTGAAGTGCCGTACGGGCCGTGGTGTACGCCGCCTCGCAGGCCGTGACCTTGGCGGCGGCCACGTCGGCGGGACGCAGGGTCAGCGCCGCGCCGTACACCAGCGGGCGCGCGAAGTCGAGGGCGATCCGCGCGTCGGCCAGCCGGTGCTTGACCGCCTGGAAGGACCCGACGGCCACACCGAACTGGGTGCGCTGCCTGACGTGCGCGACGGTCTGGCCGAGCAGCGCGAGTCCGACGCCGAGAGCCTGGGCGGCGGTGGCGAGGCGCGCCCAGGTGAGGGCCTGTTCCACGGGTGGGGCGGGGGAGAGCAGCTCGCCGCCGGGGAGCAGGGGGGTGAGACGGCGGGCCGGGTCCAGGGAGGGACGGGCCGGGGCGGCGGGACCGGGGGAGAGGCGCAGGCCGTCGGGGGTGAGGGACAGGTGGGTGGTGGCCGTGTCGCCGTCCAGGGCGTACGGGGAGTCCACGGGGGTCAGCGTGGCCATGGTCGTGCCCGCCGCCAGGGACGAAAGGAAACGCTCGGCGAGGGCCGGCTCCGCGAGCAGCGCGGCAGCCGCGACCGTCTCCGCCAGCGGGCCCGGGACGGCGTGCCGGCCCAACTCGACGAACGCGACCGCCAGTTCCACGGGACGCAGGCCCAGTCCGTCGTACTCCTCCGGTACCGCCAGAGCGAAGACGCCCGCCTCGGCGATACGGGACCACAGCGCGCGTCCGGGCGCGGGGTCCCCGCGGCTCCAGTCCCGGATCACGGCGGGCGTGTCCGCGGAGGTGAGCCGGGCGTCGAGGGAGGCGGCGAAGGCGCGCTGGTCGGGGTCGAGCAGGAAGCGCATCAGCGGCGTCCCGGTGCGGACGGCTCGCGACCTCAGCGACGCGAGGTCGGAGCCCGCCTCCGGCTCCGACCAGGCCTGCGCCCAGACGGTGCGGCCCGAGGCCATGGGGGGCAGGACGCGGGCGCGCTGCTCCCGCGTGCCGTGGGCGAAGAGGGTGGGGGCGAGGAGGTGGATGCCGTTCTGGCCGACGCGGGCCGGAGCGCCGGCCGCGTAGTACTCCTCCTCGAAGATCAGCCATCGCACGAGCCCGCTGCCCCGGCCGCCGTACGCCGCCGGCCAGTCGACCACCGACCACCGGTCCGCGGCCAGCTCCGCCTCCCACGCGCGGTGCGCCGCGAAGCCCTCGGCGGTCTCCGGCGACGGCAGGGGCGTGCGCGGGAGATGGGCGTCGAGCCAGGCGCGGGCGGTGGCGCGGAATGCCTCGTCGGCGGCGGAATGGGTCAGGTCCACGGTCGCCGTCCCTCCCCGGGTTCACCGGTCTCCGGATCCTTCCCTATCAAGTGTTTGGTAGGTTGGCGTGGTCCCATGACAGACGTCGAGGGCCCCGCGTACCAGTCCGGGCACGGGCTGCTCCGCGGGCGCAGCGCCGTCATCACCGCGGCGGCGGGCGCCGGGATCGGAGGCGCGACCGCGCGCAGGTTCCTGGAGGAGGGCGCGCGTGTGCTGATCAGCGACGCCCACGCCCGCCGCCTGAAGGAGCACCGGGCCGCGCTGGCCGGGGAGTTCGGCGCGGCGTCGGTCTCCGCGCTGGCCTGCGACGTCACCGACGAGAGCCAGGTGCGGGCGCTGTTCGACGCCGCCGTGGCCGAGTACGGGCGGCTGGACGTCGTGGTCAACAACGCGGGACTCGGTGGCACGCCGGCGCTCGTCGACATGACCGACGAGCAGTGGTCCCGCGTCCTCGACGTGACGCTGAACGGCACGTTCCGGTGCACCCGGGCCGCCCTGCGCTCGATGCGGACGACCGGCGGCGGGGTGATCGTCAACAACGCCTCGGTCGTCGGCTGGCGCGCCCAGGCCGGGCAGGCCCACTACGCCGCCGCGAAGGCCGGCGTCATGGCACTGACCCGGTGCGCGGCCGTCGAGGCCGCGGAGTACGGAGTGCGCGTCAACGCGGTCGCGCCCAGCCTCGCCATGCATTCGCACCTGGCGAAGGTGACCACCCCCGGGCTGCTCGCGGAACTGACCGCGCGCGAGGCCTTCGGGCGGTACGCGCAGCCCTGGGAGGTGGCCAACGTGATCGTGTTCCTGGCCTCGGGATACTCCTCGTACCTGACCGGGGAGGTCGTCTCCGTCAGCAGCCAGCATCCGTAGGACCACAATGGATGCCGTGCCGACCAAGAAGAGCCCCCAGGTGAGCGTCTCCGCACCGGCGCGCCGCCACGAACTCCTGCGCACCGCCGCCGAGGTGTTCGCCGAGCAGGGGTACAACGCCACGACCGTCCGGACCATCGCCGACCACGCCGGCATGCTCGCCGGCAGCCTCTACTACCACTTCGACTCCAAGGAGTCGATGCTGGAGGAGATCCTGCGCACCTTCCTCGACGAGCTCTGGGACGGCTACGACACCGTCCTGGACGCCGGGCTCGGGGCGCGGGAGACCCTTCAGGCGCTGGTCACCGAGTCGTTCCGGGAGATCGACCGGCACCGCGCGGCCGTCGCGATCTACCAGAAGGAGTCCAGGCAACTGGCGGCGCAGGAACGGTTCGCGTTCCTCGCCGAGTCGCAGCGCAAGTTCGAGAAGGCGTGGTTGGCCACGCTGGAGCGCGGGGTCGCCGACCGGGTCTTCCGGGACGACCTCGACGTCCGCCTCACCTACCGGTTCGTGCGGGACACCGTGTGGGTCGCCGCGTCCTGGTACCGGCCGGGCGGACAGCACAGTGCGGAGGAGATCGCCCGGCAGTACCTGTCGATGGTGCTGGACGGGATCGCCGTACGCACATGAACCGGGTCGCACACCACTCGCTGGGGAGTCGTCATGGCCGAGGCCTACATCGTCGAAGCGGTCCGCACGCCCGTCGGGCGGCGCGGGGGAGGGCTCGGCGGGGTCCACCCGGCCGACCTGGGCGCGCACGTGCTCAAGGAACTGGTCGCGCGGTCCGGCGTGGATCCGGCGGCCGTCGAGGACGTCGTCCTCGGCTGCCTGGACACGGTGGGGCCGCAGGCCGGGGACATCGCGCGGACCTGCTGGCTGGCGGCCGGACTGCCCGAGGAGGTGCCGGGGGTCACCGTCGACCGGCAGTGCGGGTCCTCCCAGCAGGCCGTGCACTTCGCCGCGCAGGCCGTGCTGTCGGGGACGCAGGACCTGGTGGTCGCCGGGGGCGTGCAGAACATGTCGCAGATCCCCATCGCCTACGCCACCCGGCAGGCCGCCGAACCGCTGGGCCTCACCCGGGGGCCGTTCGCGGGCAGCGAGGGCTGGCGGGCGCGGTACGGGGACCGGCCGGTGAACCAGTTCGCCGGGGCCGAGATGATCGCCGCGAAGTGGGGGATCAGCCGGCCGGACCAGGAGGAGTTCGCCCTGCGCTCCCACCGGCGGGCGGTGCGGGCGATCGACGAGGGGCGCTTCGCCCGCGAGACCGTGCCGTACGGGGACGTGACCGTCGACGAGGGCCCGCGCCGGGACACCTCGCCGGAGAAGATGGCCGCGCTGAAACCGGTCATCGACGGCGGCACCGTGACCGCCGCCTGCTCGTCCCAGGTCTCCGACGGCGCGGCGGCGCTGCTGCTCGCCTCGGAGCGGGCGGTACGCGAACACGGGCTGACGCCGCGCGCCCGCGTCCATCACCTCTCGGTGCGCGGCGAGGACCCGATCCGCATGCTGACCGCGCCGATCCCGGCCACCGCCCACGCCCTGGAGAAGACCGGCCTCACCCTGGACGGCATCGACCTCGTCGAGATCAACGAGGCGTTCGCGCCGGTCGTCCTGGCCTGGCTGAAGGAGACGGGCGCCGACCCCGGCAAGGTCAACGTCAACGGCGGCGCGATAGCGCTCGGGCACCCGCTCGGCGCCACCGGCGCCAAGCTGATGACGACGCTGCTGCACGAACTGGAGCGCACCGGCGGTCGGTTCGGCCTCCAGACGATGTGCGAGGGCGGCGGACAGGCCAACGTGACGATCATCGAGCGGGTCTGAGCCCGTCCAGCAACCTCAGCACCGCCTCCGCCTCCCCGGCGATCCGCTCCACCAGCTCCGCGCACGACGGCAGGTCGTCGATGACCCCGGCGACCTGGCCGGAGGCCATGACCCCGAGATCCGTCCGGCCGTCCACCATGGACGCCTTCAGCAGCATGGGCGTGTTCGCCGCCAGCAGGACCTGGCCCCAGGTCAGGTCCTTGCCGTGCCTCATGGCGAGGCCTTCCCGAACCATGCGGCGCCAGGTGAGGCCGGAGAGCCGCCGGAAACCGGCCGCCCGGTGGACGGCCCGCAGGAGGCTGCCGGCCCGCCCGGATCTCTCCAGGGCGTCGACCAGATCGGTGCGCAGCACGCGGTGGGGCAGGCCGTCGGGCGCGGTCGTGACCACGACGTCCCCGGCCGAGGCCGCCAGATACCTCGCCTTCACCGCGTCCGGCACCGTCGAGTCCGACGTCAGCAGGAACCGCGTCCCCATCGCCACGCCCGCCGCCCCCGTACGCCAGCGCCGCCACCAGTCCCCGCCCGTCGAAGAAGCCGCCCGCCGCCACCACCGGGATGTCCACGGCGTCCACCACCTGCGGCAGCAGCACCGACGTCGCGACCTCGTCGGTGTGCCCGCCGCCTTCGCCGCCCTGCACGATCACCGCGTCCGCGCCCCAGGCCGCGACCTTCTCGGCATGGCGCCGCGCGCCGACGGACGGGATGACGACCACGCCCGACTCCTTCAGCGTGGCGATCAGGCGGGGAGAGGGTGCCAGGGCGAAGGACGCGACCCGGACCCCCTCCTCGATCATGATCTGTACGCGGTCGGCCGCGTCCCGCGCGTCCGCGCGCAGGTTGACCCCGAACGGCGCCGTCGTGCGCGTCCCGACCTCCCGTATCGCCTCGCGCAGCCGGTCGGGCGTCATCGTGGCGGACGCCAGGATGCCCAGCGCGCCCGCGTTCGCCGTCGCCGCGACCAGGCGGGGGCCCGCCACCCAGCCCATCCCGGTCTGCACGACCGGGTGGCGCACGCCGGCCAGCCTGGTGAGTGCCGTCTCCATCAGGACCGCACCTCCCGCTCCCGGCTGCCCGCCGGGTCGAGCACCTCGCGGATCAGGCGCAGTTCCCCGAGGTCGGGGGCGCGGGTCTGCGGTACGCCGGCCGGGATCGTGAGCGCGAATCCGGTCGCCTCCCCGACCTCCTCCACGGTCACCCCGGGGTGCAGGGAGGCGAGCCGCATGGAGTGGTCCGGCGTCGCGAAGTCGAAGACACCGAGGTTCGAGACGACCCGGGCCAGGTGGTGGAAGCGGGCCGTCGCCGGATGCCGGGCGGCACGGTCGTGGCCGACGCCGCACACCATGTCGACGCGCTCCACGAACACCCGGCGGGAGTGCCGGGGGATCCAGTAACTCGTCGGGCTGTTCAGCGTGTTGACCGGCGCTCCGCGCACGCCGAGCAGCTGCCGGGACGGCTTGGCCCACTCACCGATGCAGGAGATGTTCTGGTTGCCGTAGCGGTCGATCTGGCCGGTGCCCATCATCACGTGCCGCCGGCCGCCGGTGACGAGGGCGAGGTGCCGGCGGTACGGCAGCCAGCCCTCGGGGTTGCCGTCGGCGTCCACCAGCGTCGCCTCACCGTCGGTGAGCAGCAGGCCGGGGGCGAAGGTGTGCCGGGCGAGCCGGGCGCCCAGGGAGGGGATCAGGCCCATCGGGCTGGCGAGGATCTCGCCGGCGCCGCGCCAGGCCTCGGCGCAGGCGATGACGCAGTACTCGGCGCGGGTGGGTGCGGGTGCCGTGGGGGTCATGACCGCTCCTCGTGCTCCGGGCCCGCGCCGTACTCCTCGTGCCAGGCGCGGACGGCGGACCGGTACGCGTCCTCGTCCCCGGTGAGGAACCGCGCGGCGAACCGGGACCAGGGCGTGGTCGCGTAGTGCCTCTGGAAGGCCTCGTCCCGCCCGTAGTCCGGTGCGCACGACGTGAAGTGGGCGCCGTCGGGGGCCTCGACGACACCTGTGACCGTGTGCCGTGGGACGAGCAGTGTCTGGGGAGCGGCATCCTTCGTCAGCTCGGCCGTGTCCACGATCCGCTCGCAGGAGACGAACGCCGTGCCGGCCGCCGCGCAGAACAGGTCGTCGAAGTACGGGTCGGGGCCCAGATACTGCCCGTTTCCCCTCCGGTCGGCGCGGTTCACATGGACCAGTGCCGCGTCCAGGCGCAGGGCGGGCATGGCGACGAACGTCTCCCCGTCGTCGTAGGGCGACGTGACCGTGCGCAGACCGGGGTTGACCCGCATGACGTCGGAGCCGATCCCGGCCCGAACCGGCAGGAAGGGCAGCCGGTTCGCCGCAGCCTGCAGTCCCCACAGGAACATCGCCTCGTCGATCTCCGTCAGCTCCAAGGCCCCGCGTTCGCGTGCCGCGCGGTAGTGCGGTTCGAGCGGGACGGAGTCGAGGGTGGTGAAGGCGGCGACCAGCTTCCGGATCCGGCCGGCCGCGGCGAGCATGCCGACGTCCGGACCGCCGTACGAGACCACGGTGAGATCGGTGATTCCGGTGCGGAGCAGTGCTCTCACCAGGGCCATCGGCTTCCGCCGCGAGCCCCAGCCGCCGATGCCCAGGGTCATGCCGCTCTCCAGCCGGCCCACGGCCTCGTCGGCACTCATCGTCTTGTCGGCCGCTGTCTCGTCGGCTGCTGTGGTCCCGGGAGTTGTCGTCCCGGGCCCTCTCGTCCCTGACCCTCTCGTCCCGGGCCCTGTCGTCCCGGGCCCTGTCGTCCCGGCAGTCGTCATCTCGGCCGCCGTCGGGGCGGTGACCGCGCCGGTCGTGGTCTGCGCTGTCACTGCGGTCCCTCCTTCCCGGCCGCCGCGAAGGTGCTCCGCAGCCGGTCCGCGGCCCCGCTGAGATTGGCCTCGAAGGTGAAGCCCTGCTCGAAGCGGTAGCTGCGGCGCACATCGACGGGGTCGATGCCGTTGATCGCCGCCTTGGCCAGGCGCAGCAGCCCGCCGTCCTTGGCGGCGATCTCGCGGGCCAGCTGAAGGGCCGCACCGCGCAGTTCCTCGCGTGGCACCACCCGCCACACCGAACCGTGTGCGTGCAGCTCCGCCGCGCTCGCCGTGCGGGAGGTGTAGTACAGCGCGCGCATGAGGTGCTGCGGGACCAGGCGGGCCAGGTGCGTGGCCGCGCCGAGGGCGCCCCGGTCCAGCTCCGGCAGGCCGAAGGTGGCGTCCTCGCTCGCCACGACGGCGTCCGCGTTGCCGACCAGCCCGATGCCGCCGCCGAGGCAGAAGCCCCCCACGGCCGCCACGACGGGGACCTCGCACTCGTACACCGCCGCGAAGGCCTCCGCGCAGCCGGAGTTGGCGCCGAGCAGCGCGCCGGGGCCCCGCGCCTGTATCTCCTTGATGTCCACCCCCGCGTTGAACCCGCGTCCTTCGGCGGTCAGTACGACACAGCGGACGCCGGGGTCCCGCCCGGCCGCGCGCACCGCGTCCGCCAGGGCGTACCAGCCGTGCACCGGCAGCGCGTTCACCGGTGGGAAGTCGACCGTGACGACGCAGATGCCCTTTCCGGGGACGAGGTGGAGACACCCATGGCCGCATCAGCTACCTTTCCACCAAACATTTGTTAGGTGTTCGAGGCTTCGAAGCTAGCAGCCGCCGATCCAGCGTGGGAGCCCCTGTGGACAACGCAGCCCTTGTGGACAACTCGTGGTCGCCACGGCTGGACGGCCGGACCGTCGTCGTCACCGGCGGCACCCGAGGGGTCGGGGCCGGGATCGCCCGGGCCTTCGCCGAGGCCGGCGCCGAGGTCGTGACCTGTGCGCGACGGCCGCCCGAAGTCCCCGTCCCCGGCGCCCGGTTCGTGCCCCTCGATCTCAGGGAGCCCGCCGCGGTGGGGGACTTCTTCGGCGCACTGCCCAGGCTGGACGTCCTCGTCAACAACGCCGGAGGCACGCCGTACCGGCTGCTGACCGAGGCCGGCGCCGAGCGGCACGCCCGGGTGGTCGAGCTGAACCTGGTGGCGCCGCTGACCGCGTCGCTCGCCGCGTACGAGCGGTTGCGGCGGGCGCGGGGATGCGTGGTGATGATCGGCAGTGTCAGCGGCGGGCGGCCGTCACCCGGGTCGGCCGCGTACGGCGCCGCCAAGGCCGGCCTGGAGAGCCTCGCCCGCTCGATGGCGGTGGAGTGGGCGCCGGACGTGCGGGTGAACACCCTCGTCGTCGGCATGGTCCACACCGAGCTGTCGGCCGCGCACTACGGCGGTGAGGACGGCGTCACCGCCGTCTCCCGCACGGTCCCGCTCGGGCGGCTCGCCGAACCGGCCGACGTCGGGGCCGCCGCCGTGTTCCTCGCGTCCGGCGCGGCCTCGTACATCAGCGGCGCCAGCCTGCATGTGCACGGCGGCGGCGAGCGCCCCGCGTTCCTGGCCGCGGCCGCTGCCGCGGCTACCACCGCAGTCGCCGCCACCGACCGCACGCCCCGTCAGGAGGGATGAGATGAGCGTGAGCCGCAGTTGCGAAGGGCGCGTCGTGGTCGTCACCGGGGCCGGACGGGGGCTCGGGCGGGCGCACGCGCTCGCCTTCGCCGCCGAGGGGGCACAGCTCGTCGTCAACGACCTGGGCGTCGGGTCGGACGGACGGCCCGCTGCCGGCGACCCGGCCGCACAGGTGGCCGACGAGATCCGCGCGGCGGGCGGCGAAGCCGTCGTGCACGCCGGTGACATCGCCACCACCGAGGGCGCCGCCTCCCTGATCAGGGCCGCCCTGGACACCTATGGCCGGCTCGACACGCTGGTCAACAACGCCGGCTTCCTGCGCGACCGCATGCTGGTCAACCTCGACGAGGACGACTGGGACGCCGTCCTGCGCGTCCACCTCAAGGGCCACTTCCTGCCCCTGCGGCGGGCCGCCGCGCACTGGCGGGACGAGGCCAGGGCGGGCCGGCCGCCCGACGCCCGGATCGTCAACACCAGCAGCGGAGCCGGACTGCTGGGCTCGGTCGGGCAGGGCAACTACAGCGCCGCCAAGGCCGGGATCGTCGGGCTGACCCTGGTCGCGGCGGCCGAACTGGGCCGGTACGGCGTCCAGGTCAACGCCGTCGCCCCGGCGGCGCGTACCCGCATGACGGAGCGGACGTTCGCCGAGACCATGGCGGCGCCGGCCGGCGGTTTCGACGCCATGGCTCCGGAGAACGTGTCCCCGCTGGTCGTCTGGCTCGGGTCCGCCGCCAGCGCGGGCGTCACCGGCCGGGTGTTCGAGGCAGAGGGCGGTCGTGTCACGGTGATGGAGGGGTGGCGGGCCGGGCCCACCGCGGACAAGGGGGGCGGTGGGACGTGGCCGGCCTGGACGAGGTGGTACGAGGACTGCTGGCCGCCTCCCGGACGCCGGCGCCGGCGTCCGGCAGCCGGCGGTGAACGTCACGCGGAGCGCGTGAGGCCCTTCGCCCGGACCTCGGCCGTGCACGGCAGACCCCGTGCACAGCGCTCCAGTTCGTCCGGTGCCGCCCGGGCCACCACTTTGCCTACGTGTCGCACTCCAGCACCGTCCGGCACAGCGCACACCGCGCCCGCACCCGGCCCCGTACCGGCACCCGGATCCGCTGGTGACAGGTGGGACAGGGGAACGACACCCGCAGCGGGCCGCCGGCGCCGGGGGAGAAGGCGTACGGCGTACCCGGCGCGCCGGGACGGGCATGCTCGCCCTGGGCGCGGCGGCGGTCGCGGGCATAGCGGCGGCGGCCCGCCCAGCCCGCGGCGGTGAGAGGCGGCTGCTGCTCGTCGTGCCGGGCCAGGGTCATGCCCTTGACGTACGCCGTGTACGCCTGCGGGCTGGTGAACCACGTCGACGGGTCCTCCCCGAACACCAGGGCGCGCTTGGCGAGGACGTACCCGAACTCCTCGGGGGTCAGATAGCCGAGCTTCTGACTGGACGCCGCGTCCTCCCGGTAGGCGTCGAGCAGCAGCCAGCCGGCGCCCAGATACGTCGTCGCGGTGTCCGTGAGGATCTCGTTGTCGCGCGTGCCGGGGAACGACAGGTCCAGGCGGTGCAGACAGACGTGCATGATCTCGTGCGCGAGCGCCGCGCCGATGTCCCGGCGATGGGCGCGGAAGCGGTCGTTCAGTTCCACGAAGTACTCGGGTCCCGCGGTCAGTTCGACGTTCGCCGCGTGGTGCATCTCGCGGAAGCTGACGATCAGCCGGGCGTCCGGCAGCCGGTAGTGCCGGACGAGTTCCCGGGCCACGCGCTGGGCGCCCAGATAGAGGTCGTCGGTGTCGCAGAACGCCACGTCGGCCGGGGGCACGCTGGTCGCGAACGTCTGGATCGTGTCGTACGTCAGCCGCTTGTAGAGCGCCGTGACGGCGGCCCGCACCGTCTCCAGATGCGGGAAGCCGTGCTCGACCGGTCCGTCGTTCGCCACGCCCGTACCCCCAAGACGCCGTGAACCCGATTCCACTGTACGAGGGAGAGAGCGGAATTTCGCTCGGCGGGTTGCGCTGCGCCGGCGTGAGATCAGTCCTTGTCAGGCAAGCCGACCGATCCTCATACTGGCGAGCCGCTCAATCCGCCACGAAGGGAAGTACGTTGACCTATAACGCGACGACGAGAAACGGTCAGACCCTGGCCAGGAGAGCCGCGGCGGCCGGTGCCGTCGCCCTCGCGGTCGCCAGCCTCCAGCCCGTCGGCGCACAAGCCGCGGACACGCGCATCATCGGAGGCAAGCCCGCCGCGCAGAACGAGTTCCCGTTCGTGGTCCACCTCTCGATGGGCTGCGGCGGTGCGCTCTACAAGAAGGACGTCGTCCTGACCGCCGCCCACTGCATGCCCGGCTCCGGCAACAACACCCGCATCACGGTCACCGCGGGCGTCGCCGACCTGAACTCCTCCGCCGCGATCAAGGTCAAGTCGACCAAGGTCAAGATGGCCCCGGGCTACAACGGCGTCGGCAAGGACTGGGCGCTGATCAAGCTCGCCCGCCCCATCGACAAGCCCACGCTGAAGATCGCCACCACCAACCGCTACAACCGCGGCACCTTCACCATCGCCGGCTGGGGCGACACCCGCGAGGGCGCGAACACCGGCACCACCAAGCTCCAGAAGGCCGCGGTGCCCTTCGTCACCGACCGCGCCTGCAAGTGGCACTACGGCAACCGGCTGGTGACCAAGGAAGAGCTGTGCGCCGGCTACCAGAGCGGCGGAGTCGACACCTGCCAGGGTGACTCCGGCGGCCCCATGTTCCGCAAGGACGACGCCGGCAAGTGGATCCAGGTCGGCATCGTCAGCTGGGGCGACGGCTGCGCCCGCAGCGGAGTTCCCGGCGTGTACACCGAGGTCAGCCACTTCGCCAAGGACATAGCCCGGGCCGCGAACGCGCTGTAGGACAGCGGTTCGGCGGCGGTGGCGGCCCGATCCGGGGTGCCCGCGGGCGCCGGGAGACCGGTCGCAGGCGGGCGGGCACCCTGGCAGAATCCGGGACGTGACGACCGAACAGCACTCCGCCGGCGCGTCCCTCCAGGTCGGCGGCAAGGACGACGACCTGGAGCAGCGCCTCGACGAGGAGCTCACCGCGTACAACACGGCGGCGACCGGCACCGGCCGGCCCGAGGAGATCAGCGTCCGGGTCACCGCCCGTGACGGCGAACTCCTCGGCGGACTGACCGGGTGGATCTGGGGCGGCCTGTGCGGCGTGGAGATGCTGTGGGTCGGCGCGGACCGACGGCACGCGGGATGGGGCAGCAAGCTGATGCGGGCAGCCGAGGACGAAGCGGTACGGCGCGGCTGCACCGACATGATCGTCTCCTCGTACACCTTCCAGGCCCCGGAGTTCTACCGGAAGCTCGGCTTCCGCGAGGCGGGGCGGCTGCCCGGCGTTCCCGGCGGACACGAGGACGTGTATCTGCACAAGGCCATCGGGTCCTGAGACCCGGGCCCGAACGGATGCCCGCCGCGTAGGGTGGGCGCCCATGACCACCAGCAACACCGCCCCCGGTGACGTCGACCCGGGCGTCCGCGAGGAGCTCTCCCGGCTGCGCGACAGCATCGACAACATCGACGCGGCCGTCGTCCACATGCTCGCCGAGCGTTTCAAGTGCACCCAGCAGGTCGGCCGGCTCAAGGCCCTGCACCGGCTGCCGCCCGCCGATCCGGCCCGCGAGGCCCGGCAGATCGACCGCCTGCGGGCCCTCGCCGAGAGCGCCAAGCTGGACCCGGGATTCGCCGAGAAATTTCTCAACTTCATCATCGGCGAAGTGATCAGGCACCACGAGCGCATCGCCGAGGACACCGCGAACTCCGCGGCCCCCGTGGCCGATTGACCTCGCCGACACGGCCCGCCCGGCCGGCGCGCGGCCCGGGCGGGCCGTGCCGCACCGTGCACCGATCGTCAACCTCCGGCCACTCCCCGTCAGCACCTCGCATACTCTGGTGCCGACGCCGCAGGGAGTTCGGGCATGAGGTCGGACACCAAGATCCGCATCGTCGACGAGCACGAGGACACGCTGCACGGGCTGGAGAGCGCCCTGGCCCCGCTCGGCCCGACCCGGGCCGTGCCACCAGCGGCGTCGGCGCCCTGAAACAGGTGCTCCGCGGCCACGTCGGCCTGCTGCTCCTCGACGTCCGCGGGCCCGGCGCCGGCGGCCTGGACGTCGTCCGGTACCTGCGCCGCCTCGAACTTCGTGAACTCCGCCCCCGGACGGCGCCGCGGGCGCGCAGGGAAGCCCCGGCGGACCCGAACGGACCCGGCGCGCGCCTGCCCGCGCGGCGAGACCGGCGCGAGCAGGCACCGGCACGGGACCACACCTGGCGTCGCGGACGGCGTCCCAGGACCCCGCGCACACCGGCACGCCGAACCGCCCGCAGGCCCACGACACCGCCCACCCCTGTCCCGCTGTCACCGCCATCAGGCAGCATGTGATCCATGTCCGTACTCACGCGCGACGAAGCGCAGACCCGTGCCCGGCTCATCGACGTCCGCCACTACAGGATCGACCTCGACCTGACCACCGGCGACGACACCTTCGACTCGCATACGGTGATCGGGTTCACCACGCGCGCGGACGCGGACACCTTCGTCGAGCTGAAGCCGGCCGCACTGCGCTCGGTGACTCTGGACGGACAGCCCCTGGACCCCGAGACCCTCGACGGCAACCGGCTGCCCCTGAAGAACCTCACCGCGGGCGACCACGAACTGCGCGTCGACGCCGCGATGCGCTACTCCCGCACCGGCGAGGGCATGCACCGATTCACCGACCCCACCGACGGCGAGACGTACGTCTACACCCAGCTGTTCCTCGACGACGTGCAGCGCGTCTTCGCCGCCTTCGACCAGCCCGACCTGAAGGCCGTCTTCGAGCTGTCGGTGAAGGCCCCCGAGGGCTGGAGCGTCCTCGCCAACGGCATCACCGAACACACCGGCGACGTCTGGAAGGCCGCGCCGACCCCGCCGATCTCCACCTACCTGGTCGCCGTCGCCGCCGGCCCCTGGCACTCGGTGCGCACCGAACACCGCGGGCTGCCCTTCGCCATCCACTGCCGCCGCAGCCTTGCACCCCACCTCGACGCGGACGCCGGCGAGATCCTCGACGTCACCCGCGCGTGCTTCGACCGCTACCACGAGAAGTTCGAGGAGCCCTACCCCTTCGACTCCTACGACCAGGCGTTCGTCCCCGAGTTCAACGCCGGTGCCATGGAGAACCCGGGCCTTGTCACGTTCCGCGACGAGTTCGTCTACCGCTCCGCCGTCACCGACACCGAACGCCAGACCCGCGCCATGGTCATCGCCCACGAGATGGCCCACATGTGGTTCGGCGACCTCGTCACCCTCACCTGGTGGGACGACATCTGGCTGAACGAGTCCTTCGCCGAGTACATGGGCTACCAGACCCTCGGCGAAGCCACCCGCTTCTCCGGCGCCTGGACCGAGTTCGGCGTCGTCCGCAAGGGCTGGGGCTACGACGCCGACCAGCGCCCCTCCACCCACCCCGTCGCCCCCGACTCCGTCGCCGACACCGCCTCCGCCCTGCTCAACTTCGACGGCATCTCCTACGCCAAGGGCGCCTCCGCCCTGCGCCAGCTCGTCACCTGGCTCGGCGAGAAGGACTTCCTCGCCGGCATCAACACCCACTTCGCCCGGCACCGGTTCGGCAACGCCACCCTCGCCGACTTCATCGACTCCCTGGCCGCCGCCACCGACCGCGACGTGCACGCCTGGGCCGAGGCCTGGCTGCGCACCACCGGCGTCGACACCCTCACCCCGCGCATCACCCCCGGCGCGGGCGGCATCTGCACCCTCACCGTCGAGCACACCGGCGGCCGCCCGCACCGCATCGCCGTCGGCCTCTACGAACAGGACCCCGGCGACGAGGGTG
Source organism: Streptomyces sp. NPDC047706 (assembly GCF_043204795.1). Taxonomy (NCBI): domain Bacteria; kingdom Bacillati; phylum Actinomycetota; class Actinomycetes; order Kitasatosporales; family Streptomycetaceae; genus Streptomyces; species Streptomyces sp. NPDC047706. The sequence continues at coordinate 208,402 of NZ_JBIDCW010000010.1, forward strand.
GCCGCCTCACCCTGCGCGAACGCCTCGACCTCGACGTCCCGCAGGCCGACGGCCACCCCATCGGCAAACGCCCCGCGCTGGTACTCCTCAACGACGGCGACCTCAGCTACGCCAAGGTCCGCTTCGACCCGCAGTCCTTCCGGACGGTCCGCGAGGAACTCTCCGGCCTGCCCGGCCCTCTCACCCGCGCGGTGGTGTGGAACGCCCTCAGGGACGCCGTCCGCGACGCCGAACTCCCGCCCACCGCCTACCTGGAGACCGCCCGCGCCCACCTCCCGCACGAGACCGACCTCGCCCTCGTCCAGGGCGTCCTCGGCTTCGCCACCCGCCAGATCGCCGGCCGCTACCTCACCCCCGACGAGCGCCCCGCCGCCCTCAGCACCCTCTCCGCCCTCTGCCGCGACCTGCTGCGCCGCACCGAGGACGGCGACAACCCCGGCCTGCGCCTGCTCGCCGTGCGGCACTTCATCGACGTCGCCGCCCACCCCGACACCATCGCCGCCTGGCTCGCCGACGCGATCGTCCCCGGCGGACCCGAACTCGACCCCGAGCTGCGCTGGCGCATCCTCGGCCGGCTCGCCGTGCTCGGCGCGACGGACGAGGCCGCCATCGCCGCCGAACTCGACCGTGACCCGAGCGCCAGCGGCCAGGAGGGCGCCGCCCGCTGCCGCGCCGCCCTGCCCGACCCGCAGGCCAAGCAAAGGGCCTGGGAGGCGATGTTCGCGCACGACGAGCTGTCCAACTACCTGTTCACGGCCACCGCTCAGGGCTTCTGGCAGCCCGAACAGGCCGACCTGGTGAGCGCCTACGTGCCGCGCTACTACGAGGACGCCGTCGCCCTGGCGGCCCGCCGCGGCCCCGCCATGGCCGAGGCCGCCGGCACCTGGGCCTTCCCCGCCCACGCCGTCGGCACCGAGACCCTGCGCCTCGGCGAGGAATGCCTGCGCGACGCTCAGCCGGGTCCGGCGCTGCGCCGCAAACTGATCGACCAACTGGACGACCTGGCCCGGGCGTTGCGAGTACGGGAAGCGTCCTAGGCCCCGCCTGCCACATCCCGGCCCGGCCCGACAGCTCCGGCGCCCCTCGACGGCGTCGCCTCCCTTGTGCCGCCCGACGCGCATGCTCCGGTGCTGTCGGCGGTCCCGCGTCCGGGGTGTGGCCGGTCCGGGGGCGGGGGTTGGGGCGGCGGTCTGCGGTGTGGTGCGTATCGATGTCGGGGGCGGCTCGGGGCCGGTCTGGGGGTGGCGGCCTGCCCCGCGTGGCCGGGTGGGCATGCTCCGGTGCTGTCGGGGGTCCCGCGTCCGGGGGTGTGGTCCGTCCGGGGCGGGACTTGGGGGAGGCCGCATCCGGTGAGGTCCGTACCGATGGCGGAGAGGCGGCTCAGAGCCGTGTCGCCTGGCGCGCACGCTCCGGGGGCCTGGGCGGTGGTCCGTCCCGCGTTCGGGGACGAGAGCGCGGGCGGAGCCCGGGGTGGCCGTCACCGGTGACGGCCGCAGCCGCGCCGGGAAGCGGCCGGCGCGCGGACGGTTACCCCCTTCGGGTCGTTCTGACCGTACGTTTCGGGCGCGTCGCCCCATCCGCGTACAAGCTGGGTACATGCCCACGCCGCCGCTCGCCTCAGGCCCCGACGGCCCGGACGCCCTGCGGCCGTTGCTCGACACCGTGCTCGACGCGCTGGCCGCCGGCGGCCGGGCACGCGGCGGCCCGCTCCCCGCGGGCGGCCCGGAGGCGGTCACCGCCCGGATGCGGGACGCGCTGGGGGAGGTACTGCCGGACAAGGGCGACCCGGACGCCCTGCGCGCCCTCGTGCACGCCCTCGCCGAGGGCGCGGCCGACCCGGCCGACCCGCTGTGCGCCGGCCATCTGCACGGCCCCCCGCTCGCCCTCGCCGCCGCCGCCGACCTCGCCGCCGGCGTCCTCAACCCGTCCCTCGACTCCTGGGACCAGGCGCCGGCCGCCTCCGCCCTGGAAGCCCTGGTGACACACGCGCTCGCCGCGGAGGCGGGCGCGGCCGACTGCCTCGTCACCACCGGCGGCACCGAGTCCAACCAGCTCGCCCTGCTGCTCGCCCGCGAGGCACTCGGCGGCAGCGCCCGGCTGGTCACGGCCGCCGGCGCCCACCACTCGCTCGCCCGCGCCGCCTGGCTGCTCGGCCTGCCCGCACCCGTCACCGTCCCCGCCCCGGCCGGCACCCTCGACCCGGCCGCCCTCGACGAGGCGCTCACCCACCTCACCGGCCCGCCGGTCGTCGTCGCCGCCACCGCGGGCACCACCGACGCCGGGCTCATCGACCCGCTGCCCGAGATCGCCGCCCTGTGCCGCGCGCACGACGCCCGGCTGCACGTCGACGCCGCCTACGGGGGCGGACTGCTGTTCAGCGAGCGGCACCGGCACCGGCTCGCCGGGCTCGACGCCGCCGACACGGTCACGCTCGACCTGCACAAACTCGGCTGGCAGCCGATCGCCGCCGGACTGCTCACCGTCCGCGACGCCCGCGACCTCACCGCCCTGCACCAGCGCGCCGACTACCTGAACGCCGGCGACGACACCGAGGCCGGTCTGCCCGACCTTCTGGGCCGCTCGCTGCACACGACCCGCCGCCCCGACATCCTCAAGATCGCCGTCACGCTGAGGAGCCTCGGCAGGAGCGGGCTCGGGGCGCTCGTCGACCAGGTGTGCGAGCGTGCCGGCGAGCTGGCCGGGCTGATCGCGGCGCGCCCGGGCCTGGAGCTGTACGACCGGCCCACCATCAGCACCGTCCTCTTCCGTCCCGCAGGCGCCGGCGACGACGCCGTGGCAGCCGTACGCCGGGACCTCCTGCGCGACGGCCGCGCGGTCCTCGGCCGCGCCCGGCTGAACGGACGGCTCTGGCTCAAGGCCACCCTCCTCAATCCCCGTACCAGGCCCGACGACCTGGCCGCCCTCCTGACCCTGGTGGAAGGACACACCCCCCGATGACCCGCCCGACGAACCCGCCGACCACACCACCACAGGCCACCGCACAGGTGAGCCCGTACGCCGTCTGTCTGCCGGGACCCCACGAACCCCAGGCCCCCCGTGACCTGGTCGGCATCGGCATCGGCCCGCTCAACCTCTCCCTCGCCGCACTCGCCCACCCCCTCGCCGAACTCGACGCCGTCTTCTACGAACAGCGCCCCGCCTTCGAGTGGCACCCCGGCCTGCTCGTCGACGGCACCACCGTCCAGGTGCCCTTCCTCGCCGACCTGGTCACCCTCGCCGACCCCGCCAGCCCCTGGTCCTTCCTCAACTACCTCAGGACCCGCGAGCGGCTCTTCCCCTTCTACTTCGCCGAGCGCCTGCACATCCGGCGCAGCGAGTACGACGCCTACTGCCGCTGGGTGAGCGAGAACCTCTCCGGGCTGCACTTCCGCCACCAGGTCGACGCCGTCCGCTGGAACTGCGAACGCGACGTCTTCGAGGTCGACTTCACCCGCCTCGACACCGCCGGAGAAGCCGAGTCCCTCGGCCGTACGTACACGCGGAACATCGTCCTCGGCATCGGCACCGAGCCCTACGTCCCCGACCCGCTCGCGCCCCTCGTCGAGGCACCCGGCGTGCCCGTGATCCACGCCGCCGACTACCTCGACCACCGCGACGCGCTGCTCGCCGCCGAGCACATCACCGTCGTCGGGTCGGGACAGTCCGGCGCGGAGGTCTTCCTCGACCTGCTGCGGCACCGCCCGGCCGGCCGCGAGCGACTGCACTGGATCGGCCGCAGCGAGGCCTTCGCGCCCATGGAGTACTCCAAGCTCGGCCTGGAGCACTTCACCCCCGACTACACGCGCTACTTCCACGCCCTGTCCGAGCCGGTCCGTGAGCAACTCGTCGCCTCGCAGTGGCAGCTCCACAAGGGCATCGACACCGGCACCATCGCCGCCATCCACGACGAGCTCTACCGGCGTAACCTGGGCGGCGGCTGGCCCGACGCGATCCTCACCCCCGGCGTCCGCGTCCGCACCGCCGGCCGGATCGCCACGACCCAGGTCGAGCTGCACCTGGAACACATCCAGCAGGGCACCCGCTCCCGGCTCACCACCCATGCCGTCGTCCTCGCCACGGGCTACCGCGAACGCCCCCTCACCCGCATCCTCGCCGGCCTCGACCCCTATCTGCGCCGCGACAGCCACGACCGCCCACGGATCGACGAGGAGTTCCGCCTGGTCCTCGACCCCTCCGTGACCGGAACGGCCTACGTCCAGAACGCCTCACTGCACACCCACGGCGTCGGCACCCCCGACCTCGGCCTGGCCGCCTGGCGCAGCGCCACGATCCTCAACGCGCTGACCGGCAAGGAGCCGTACCCGCTGCCGCACCGCACCGCGTTCACCACCTTCGGCCTGGACCAGCAGCGCTCCCAGGTCCCGCCCGCCCGGCACCCGGGCGCGCTCACTCCCTTGCGGGACGGGACCTGAGACCTTCCGGCGGTCCTGGAACACCGGCGTGCCCTCCCGCGTGAGCTTCCCGTCCACCGACGCGAAGTCCTGCGGGGCCGGCACGCCCCTTGGCGGTCACCCACTCCGCGATCCGGGTGTGGATCTCCGTCGACTCCGACCACAGCTCCCGCGCCGACGCCACATGCGGGAACGCGCCCCCACCGGCTGCGCGAGAGTCGTTCACCGCCGGCACGAACTGCTGGGCGCCATCCACCACGGCACCGACGAAGGCCGGATTCCGGATCCGCGACCCGGCCGTACGGGCGATGTCGATCTGGTCAACGCGCATAGACCCTGCCCCCGGACGTGACCATGACAGACAGTCCCCGGACGTCGCGATCCGATGACCGCACGGAGCCGCACCGCACCGCGCGGTGACACAGTGGGACGTATGACCTCACCCACCGAGGACCACCCCCAGCCGTCCCCCGTCCCGTACGGCACCCCCGAGGCACCCCGCATCGCCGTCCGCGGTGAGGCACACCTCGAAGTCGACCCCGAGATCGCCCGCGTCGGCATCACCGTCACCGCCCGCGGCCGCGACCGGCGTTCCGCCCTCGACGACCTCACCCGCCGCAACACCGGCGCACTCGACCTGGTCAAGTCCTACGGCGACGCCGTCGAACGCGTGGAGACCGGTGCCTTCTCCATCACCCCGGAACTGACCAGACACGGCCGCGGCGAACGCATCCGCACCTACCACGGCATCGTCCACGTCACCGCCGAGCTCACCGACTTCACCGCCCTCGGCGAACTCACCGCCCGCCTCGCCGACCTCGACCTCACCCGCGTCGACGGCCCCTGGTGGGCGCTGCGCCCCGACTCGCCCGCCCACCGCGAGGCCCGCCGGCAGGCCGTCCGCGAGGCGGTGCAACGCGCCCGCGAATACGCCGACGCGCTCGGTACGACACTGTCGGCGCTCGTGGAACTCGCCGACATCGGCGCCGAGAGCCCGCAGCCCTATGCGGCGCCACCCGGTGGACGTATGCGTTCCATGGCCTACGCGGCGGCCGCCGAGGACACGGCCGCCGCGCCCCTCGATCTCGAACCCCAGCGGCAGCATGTCCACGCCCAGGTCAACGCCCGATTCACGATGGTGCCGCCGCGGCTGTGAGGAAATTCGGAAAATCGGCCCGACCGAATACCCGACCGGTGCAGGTCCGCGCACGTCCGGGAATGGGGCGCACGCTGCGAAATGCTCATCAGAGCGCCCCCATGCACAAATTCAACACTTGTCAACACCCCTTCACGTAAAGGTTGTTGAGTAGTCATGCCCGGCCAATTGTCTACCCGTCGGTAAGGCCTAGGCTCGAATCATGCGCCGAGCAAAGATCGTCTGCACTCTGGGCCCCGCCACCGACTCGTACGACCAGATCAAGGCACTGGTCGACGCCGGCATGGACGTCGCCCGATTCAACCTCAGCCACGGCGGATACGCCGAACACGAGGAGCGTTACCAGCGCGTACGCAAGGCCTCCGACGAAACCGGCCGCAGCGTGGGGCTACTCGCCGACCTTCAAGGCCCGAAGATCCGGCTCGGCCGCTTCACCGAGGGGCCTGTACTCCTTGAACGCGGCGACTCCTTCACCATCACCGTCGAAGAAGGCGCGCGCGGCGACCGCCAGTCGTGCGGCACGACATACCAGGGCCTCGCCGCCGACGTCACCCGCGGCGAGCGCATCCTCGTCGACGACGGCAAGGTCTGCCTGGAGGTCACCGAGGTCGACGGGCCGCGCGTGCACACCCGGGTCGTCGAGGGCGGCATTGTCTCCGACAACAAGGGGCTGAACCTCCCCGGCGTCGCGGTCTCCGTCCCCGCGCTCTCCGAGAAGGACGAGGCCGACCTGCGCTGGGCCCTGCGCACCGGCTTCGACGTCATCGCCCTCTCCTTCGTCCGCAGCGGCCGGGACATCGAAGACGTCCACCGCATCATGGACGAGGAGGGACGCCGCCTCCCGGTGATCGCCAAGGTGGAGAAGCCGCAGGCCGTGGACGCCGTCGACGACATCGTGGCGGCGTTCGACGGCATCATGGTGGCTCGCGGCGACCTCGGCGTCGAGATGCCGCTCGAACAGGTCCCGATCGTCCAGAAGCGCGCGATCAAGCTGGCCAAGCGGAACGCCAAGCCCGTGATCGTGGCGACGCAGATGCTGGACTCGATGATCGAGAACTCGCGGCCCACCCGCGCCGAGGCCAGCGACGTCGCCAACGCCGTCATCGACGGCACGGACGCGGTGATGCTCTCCGGGGAGACCAGCGTCGGCAAGTACGCGGTCGAGACGGTCCGCACGATGGCGAAGATCGTCGAGGCGGCGGAGGAGGACATCCTCGCCAAGGGGCTCTCCCCCCTGACCGAACTCAACAAGCCCCGCACACAGGGGGGCGCGGTGGCCCGGGCGGCGGCCGAGATGGGCGACTTCCTCGGCGCGCGCTTCCTGGTGGCGTTCACCCAGTCCGGCGACACCGCGCGCCGCCTCTCCCGCTACCGCTCCCCGATCCCGCTCCTCGCCTTCACCCCGGAGCCCGCGACGCGCTCGGAACTGAGCCTGACGTGGGGCGTGGAGACGTTCCTGGGTCCGCACGCGGAGTCGACGGACGCGATGATCGCCCAGGTGGACGAGCTTCTGACCAGGTACGCCCGCTGCAAGCCCGGCGACACGGTCGTCATCACGGCCGGCTCGCCCCCCGGGATGCCGGGGACCACGAACATGGTCCGGGTGCATCACATCGGTGAGACGGCGTAGGCGCGGTACGGCAGTCGGTACCTGGGGCCCACCTCGGCGCCGAGCAGGGCGCCGGAGGCTTGGTGCGGCATGGAGATGCCGAGCTGGTCGACGGCCTCGACGGCGGCAGCGCGGGCGGCGATGAGCCCGGGCCACCCAAATGCGGACTGCGGCCCTGTTCCACCGGTTCAACGGCTCGCTGACGAGTGCCGATGCCGTACAGGTGACCACTCTGCGAGACGGCCCGGTGAGATACGGCAAAAGCGGATGTTCACGAGAGCGTGGACATCCGCTTCCAAAATGCTGACCTTGTAATTGAAGGAAAAGTGCCCCGGGTGGGATTTGAACCCACGCTGTCGGTGGTTTGAGCACCGTGCCTCTGCCGCTGGGCTACCGGGGCTTCCTCTAAAATGAAGGTCGGCAGTGATCTGCCGTGCCCCCACCTTACCGCAGCTGGGTAGGCTCTTGTCAGCAGTACCCCTCCCCCTGAACGAGGAGCCCGAGTGACCGCCCCCGAGTCGCCCCAGCCCGTTGACGTGCCCGATGACGACAAGTCGCACGTGCCTCCGCTGACGACCCGTGTCGTCATCGCCGAGGACGAGGCCCTGATCCGGCTCGACCTCAAGGAGATGCTGGAGGAAGAGGGCTACACGGTGGTCGGCGAGGCCGGTGACGGTGAGCAGGCCGTGGAGCTGGCCCGTGAGCACCGCCCCGATCTGGTGATCCTCGACGTGAAGATGCCCAAGCTCGACGGCATCTCCGCCGCGGAGAAGATCACCGAGGAGTCCATCGCCCCCGTCCTCATGCTCACCGCCTTCTCGCAGCGCGACCTCGTGGAGCGCGCCCGGGACGCGGGCGCGATGGCGTACCTGGTGAAGCCGTTCAGCAAGAGCGACGTCGTCCCGGCGATCGAGATGGCCGTCTCGCGGTACACGCAGCTGAAGGAGCTGGAGAAGGAGGTCGCCGACCTCAGCCAGCGGCTGGAGACGCGCAAGCTCGTCGACCGGGCGAAGTCGGTGCTGCAGACCGAGTACGGGCTGTCCGAGCCCGCCGCGTTCCGGTGGATCCAGAAGACGTCGATGGACCGGCGGATGTCGATGCAGCAGGTCGCCGAGGCGGTCATTGAGGACGCCGCGGAGAAGAAGGCGGCAAAGACCTCCGACAAGGGCTGACCCCACCCCTGTTACAGCTGAGGCCCGCGTCCCCGGGAAGGGACGCGGGCCTCAGCCGGGTGAGCGGGTGTTCAGTCCTCGCCGAGATACGCCTTGCGTACCGACTCGTCGTGCAGGAGGTCCTGGCCCGAGCCGGACAGGACGATGCTGCCGACCTCCATCACATGGCCGTGGTCGGCCAGGGACAGCGCGGCCTGGGCGTTCTGCTCGACCAGGAGGATGGTCGTGCCCTGGGACTTCAGCTCGGCGATGGTCGCCATGATCTTCTGCATCATGATCGGCGAGAGTCCCATCGACGGCTCGTCCAGCATGAGCAGCTTGGGCTGGGACATCAGGGCGCGGCCCATCGCCAGCATCTGCTGCTCGCCGCCCGAGAGGGTGCCCGCGGCCTGCTTGCGCCGCTCCCCGAGGATCGGGAAGAGGTCGTAGGCGCGCTGGATGTCCTTCTCGATGCCGGGCTTGTCGTTGCGCAGGAACGCGCCGAGGCGCAGGTTGTCCTCGATCGTCATGCGCGGGAAGATGTGCCGGCCCTCGGGGGAGTGGGCGAGTCCGAGCGAGACGATCTGGTGGGCGGGGGTCTTCTTCAGCGACTTGCCGTTGAAGCGGATCTGCCCGCCGACGGGCTTGAGCAGGCCCGACAGGGTGCGCAGGGTGGTGGTCTTGCCGGCGCCGTTGGTGCCGATGAGGGTGACGACCTCGCCGGCGTCGACCTTGAACGAGATGCCCTTGACGGCCTCGATCTTGCCGTACGCGACCCGGAGGTCGTCGACTTCGAGCAGTGCGGTCATCGGTCGTTCTCCTTGCCGGACGACGTGCTGTCGGCCTGTGCCTCGGCGGCCTCGACCTCCGCCACCTCGGCGGTGCCGGGGTCGCCTTCGAACGGCTCGCCCAGATACGCGGCGACGACGCGTTCGTCGCCCTGGACGGTGGCGCTGTCGCCTTCGACGAGCTTCTCGCCCTGGACGAGGACGGCGACGCGGTCGCAGAGGTTGAAGATGAACCGCATGTCGTGCTCGATGACGAGTACGGCGATGCCCTTGTCACGGATGGCGAAGACGAGTTCCTCGGTGGCCCGTGTCTCCTGCGGGTTCATGCCCGCGGTGGGCTCGTCGAGCAGCAGCAGGCCCGGCTCGCTGGCCAGCGCCCGCGCGATCTCCAGCTTGCGCTGTTCGCCGTAGGGCAGGTTGCGCGCGAGGTGCTCGGCCTTGGCCGCGAGGCCGACGAACTCCAGCAGTTCCATGGCGCGTTCGCGGGAGGCGGCCTCCGCCCGGTGGAAGCCGGGGCCGCGCAGCAGCGCGGACCAGAGGCCTTCCTTGGTGCGGGTGTGGCGGCCGACGAGCACGTTCTCCAGGACCGTCATGTTGGCGAACAGACGGATGTTCTGGAAGGTGCGGGCGATGCCGGCGGCCGTCACCTTGAAGGACTTCGGCGGCAGGACGGTGCCCTTGTAGCGGACCTCGCCCTCGGTGGGGATGTAGAGGCCGGTCAGGCAGTTGAAGAAGGTGGTCTTGCCGGCGCCGTTGGGGCCGATGAGGCCGACGATCTCTCCGCTGTTGACCTGGAGGTCGACATTGCGTACGGCGGTCAGGCCGCCGAAGCGCATGGTGACGCCGCGGGCGTCGAGGACGGTCTGGCCGGTGGTGATGGTGTCGGTGGTCGTCATGGGTCAGGCCCCTGCCTTGCCGAGGACTGTGGGTGCTTCCGTCTTGTCTTCGTGGAATTCGAGCTGGCGCCGCCGGTTGGGGATGAGGCCTTCCGGGCGGAAGCGCATCAGCAGGACCAGCGCGAGGCCGAACGCGAAGAGCTGGAAGTCGCCGAGGAACTGGAGCTTGGCGGGGATCAGGTAGAGCAGTGCGGCGCCGACGAGGGGTCCGCTGATGGTGCCCATGCCGCCGAGGACGACCGCGGCCAGCAGGAACGCGGAGTTGGGCGGGACGACGTGGGCGAACTGGTACTGCTCGGGCGTGACGGTGTAGGTGACGTGCGCCTGGACGGTGCCGGCGAGGCCGGCGAGTGCGGCGCCGAGGGCGAAGGCGATGAGCTTGACCCGGAAGCCGTTGATGCCCATGGCGAGGGCGGCGGTCTCGTCCTCGCGGATGGCGATCCAGGCGCGGCCGATGCGGGAGTCGCTGCTGCGCCGGAAGACGATCACGACGATCAGCGTGATCAGCAGCATCAGCAGGAAGTAGTTGGCGAATCGCGCGATGGTGAAGCCGGCGATGGTGTGTTCCTGGCCGAAGTCGAAGCCCAGGATGTTGAGGTTGGGGATCGACGAGATGCCGTTGGAGCCGTTGGTGATGTCCGGGCCGGAGGTGCCGTCCATGTTGAGGACGGTGATCCGGAAGATCTCGCCGAAGCCGAGGGTCACGATGGCGAGGTAGTCGCCGCGCAGCCGCAGGGTGGGGGCGCCGATGATGACGCCGAAGACCATGGCGACCGCGGCGCCGACGATCGCGGAGGCCCAGAAGGGCAGTTGGACGTCGAACGGCGAGGAGGGCGAGCCGGACACCATCGCCGCGGTGTAGGCGCCGACGCCGAGGAAGGCGACGTAGCCGAGGTCGAGGAGGCCGGCGAGGCCGACGACGATGTTCAGGCCGAGGGCGACGGTGGCGAAGATCAGGATGTAGACGCCGATCGTCGCGTACCGGTCGTCGGACTGGGTGAAGGGGAAGGCGGCGGCCGCCACGAACGCGCCGATCATCGTCACGTTGCGGTGCTTGGCGGTGAGGGCCGAGACGCGGCCCACGAGGCCGGCCTTGGCGGCGGCCGCGAAGCCGAATCCGGCGGTGATGAGGAAGCCGATGAAGAGCTCGTCGTACTCGGTGCCGATGCCGTAGGTGAAGACGATCAGGCCGAGGGCGAGCGCCGCGACGATCACCAGGATCTCGGCGTAGGCGGGCAGTTTGCGGGCGGCGGCCGGGGTGCCGGTGGCGAGGGCGGCCTTGAGGACGGCGCGCATGCCCCGGATGTGGTGGAGGACTCGCTCCCAGAAGGTGTCCTCGGGGTCGGCCTGCTCGGGGGCGGGCCACTGGAACGGCAGGGCGAGGGCGCCGAGGAGGGCGGCGAGGGAGGTCAGGACGGCGAGGTAGCCGCCGGGTTCCAGGTTGACCAGTCCGCCGAGTTGGGCGGCGATCGCGATGATCGTGTACCAGACGGTGGTGAAGGTGCCGAGCGCGGCCATCTTCAGTGCGCCGTCGGCGCCTGCGGGGACCAGCCAGCCCAGGCCTTTGACGCCGTAGGAGGCGAGGCCGAGCAGCGTGGTGAGCAGGCCGCCGACGAGTACGAGGACCTGGAGGCCGCCCGGGTAGCCGTAGACGGTGAGGTCGCCGGGGAACTCGGAGGTCCAGGTCCAGGCGAGGAAGGTGGAGACGATCGTCAGTGCGCCGCCGCCGGTGGCGAGGGCGCGGCCGAGCTGCGGGGGGATTCCGATGAGGCCGGCGTGCTTGCCGGTGTCGACCTTGCGGGGGGTCTGTGGTGCGGTGGTCTGTGTCGTCATCGGTGGATCACGCCCTGTCCGCGACGCGCTCGCCGAGCAGGCCTTGTGGCCTGAACAGGAGTACGAGGATGAGGAGTACGAACGCCCATACGTTGGCCCAGGACTGGCTGCCGAACTGGTCCATGCCGGGGATGTCGGAGATGTAGGCGGTCGAGAGGGCTTCGGCGACGCCGAGGACCAGGCCGCCGAGCATGGCTCCGTAGATGTTTCCGATACCGCCGAGGACGGCGGCGGTGAAGGCCTTGAGGCCGAGGATGAAGCCCATGCGGAACTGGACCTCGCCGTACTTCAGGCCGTACGCGACGGAGCCGACGGCGGCGAACACGGCGCCGAGGGCGAACGCGACCACGATGATGCGGTCGGTGTTGATGCCCATCAGCTTGGCGGTGTCGGGGTCCTGGGCCGTGGCCTGCATGCCGCGGCCGGTGCGGGTCTTCATCACGAAGTAGGCGAGGATCGCCATGCTGATGGGGGCCGCGGTCAGCAGGAAGACGTCGCCGGTCTGGATGGTGACGCTGCCGATGTGGAAGGGGCCGCCGTCGATCTGCGGGAACGTGATGGCGGAGCGGGCGTCGGGGTACCAGGCCCAGACCGCCTGCTGCAGGGCGAGAGAGAGGCCGATGGCGGTGATGAGGGGCGCCAGCCGTGGGGCCGTGCGCAGGGGGCGGTAGGCGAACCGTTCCGCTCCCACGGCGACCAGGGTGGCGACGATGATGCCTCCGATGAGCATCAGCGGGAGCGCCACCCACAGTGACGTGCCGTCGGGCAGCACGTACAGGTAGACGGTGAGGGCGCCGAAGCCGCCCACCATGAAGATCTCGCCGTGGGCGAAGTTGATGAGCTGGACGATGCCATAGACCATCGTGTAGCCGATGGCGACCAGCCCGTACATGGATCCAAGTAGCAGGCCGTTGACCAGCTGCTGCGGCAGTTCGTTCACCGCATGTCCTCCGAGACTTCGGATGATTCGACGACAGGGGCCGGATGCGAGGCCGCGCGGGGCGCCAGTGGTGCGGCGCCCCGCGCGGCTCGATGGAGTGGTGCGGGGTGGGTCAGCCCTCGTAGGTGCCGGACTTGGCGGGCTTCCAGGCGCCGTCCTCGACGGAGTAGACGGTGAGCTGCTTGTTGGTCGCGTCACCGAACTCGTCGAAGGAGACCTTGCCGGTCACGCCGTCGAAGGAGACCCCCTGCATGGCCTCGGTGACCTTGGCGCGGGCGTCGTCGGCAAGTTCGCCGTTGTTGTCCTCGACGACCTTCTTGACGGCCTCGATGATGGCCCAGGCCGAGTCGTAGGAGTAGCCGCCGTACGCCTCGAAGGCCTCCTTGTAGCCCGCGGCCTCGTAGTTGGCGACGAACTCCTTGGCGGAGGGGAGGTCCTCCACCGGGGCGCCGACGGAGGTGGCGAGGTCGCCGGTGCCGCTTGCGCCGGCCAGCTTGATGAAGTCGGCGCTGTAGATGCCGTCACCGCCGACCAGCGGGATCTTGGCGCCGGAGGCCTTGATCTGCTTGCTGAGCGGTCCGGCCTGCGGGTACTCGCCGCCGTAGTAGACGACGTCGGCGCCGGAGCTCTTGACCTTGGTGGCGACCGCCGAGAAGTCCTTGGTCTCCGGGTCGATGTGCTCGGTGCCGACGACCTTGCCGCCGAGCTTCTCGAACTCCTCGGAGAAGGTGGCGGCGAGGCCCGCGCCGTAGGTCTTCTTGTCGTCGATGACGAAGACCTTCTTCTTCTTGGCGTCGTTGTAGACGTACTGCGCGGCGAACGGGCCCTGGATGGCGTCCGTGGTCGCGGTGCGGAAGTACGACTTGTACGGGCGCGCCTTCGAGGTCTGCCAGTCCGGACCCTGGGTCAGGGCCGGGTTGGTGTTGGCCGGCGAGACCTGCACGAGCTTGGCGTCGTCGAAGACCTTCTGCATGGACTCGGCGACGGAGGAGTTCAGCGGGCCGACCACACCGAGGACGTCCTTGTCGGCGACGAACTTGGTGGCGTTCTGCTGGCCGGCGGAGGGCTGCGCCTGGTCGTCGAGGGCCTCGACCTTGAAGGTGACGCCCTCGACGTACTTCTCCTTGTTGGCCGTCTTGGCGGCCAGGTCCACCGAGTTCTTGATGCCCAGACCCAGAGCGGACAGGTCGCCGGTCAGCGGGGCGTCGATGCCGATGACGACGGTGGTGCCGCCGCCGGAGTCCGAGCCGCCGTCCCCGTCGCGCGAACCGCAGGCGGTGAGAGTGAGCGCTCCCGCCGCCAGAGCGGCGGTGATGGCGATGAGCGAACGTTGACGCACGATCAGTCCTTTCCCCTGGCGCGGCGCTTCCCCGTGGAAGACGCCGAGTCGAGCGCTCGGGCCGAAGAGATGCCCAGTGACGTCGATTCCGACGGCGCGGTGACTGGCCGTGACTCTAAGCGTGTGCAGGGAACGTGGAGGAGAGTCTGACGAAGGCTGTGACTCTCTTGTTATGACACGACGTAATGCAGAGCGGTACTGAGCGGGTGGAAGCGCGGAATTCCGGCCGATTCGCCCAGTCCGCATTATGAGACTCGCAGGACTGACGGCCCCTTATCAGTAGCGTTTCTGGTGTTTGGTGATGGCAAGAACTTGTTGCTGCAGGCTACTTGGAGGGCGTGCGCGTGGTCGTGCGCATAGCGCTCACCGAGGATGAAACTGTGTGCTTCCATTGCGCGCGTATTACGCAGGGTTACATCCAGGAAAGGGAGTCCGGCATTCCGCGGCACTTTTCCGCAATCGGTGACCCTCGTGGCGATTTCGATCTTGTGCGGGCTTCCGGCCCGGATACGGAAAGGCGGGCGGGGAATCGCCGTCAGGGAGAGCCCCTCGTAGGGCTGGCTTATCCGGGTCACCGTGACGGGCGGGCCGGAGCGCGCGGTGACCGTCACCCTGAAGCGGAAGCCGGTGACCTCTCGGCCGCCGGGGAGCGGGCCGAGATAGGTGAAGCGGACCGTCTGGGAAGGGGGCGGCGGCTCCGCCGGGGGAGGGGCTGCGGGGCGGGTGGCGTGCAGGAGTGCGCCGGCGGCCGCGAGGACGGTCACGGAGGCGGTCGCCTGGAGGGCCCGGCGGTGCCGGGTGCGCCACCGCACCGCGCGTCCGCGTCGCCGCGCGGTGGCCGAGGAGGTGGGCGCCGGCTCCCACGGACGTGTGCCCTCGCCCGGCTCGACCGGGCCCACGCCGCTCAACTCCACGGCCCTGAGGTGGGCCCGCCGCCGCGGTACCGCTCCACGCAGCGCTCGTGAGCCTGACGGGTGATCAACTTGTCTGCCGCAGATCGCCCTTGGCGCTTCTGCGTGACTCGGGCGGCGTCGACCACGTCCCGCAGGATCTCGTACTGCCCGTTGGACAGGCCCATCGTCTGGTAATCGCCGTAGGTGCCGCCGTCGAGAGTCTCCCGGGACCAGTAGATGATGATCCGGGCGCACACCTCGGCGGGCGGAGTGGCGTGCGGGGAGGGCACATGGGAGGCCGGTTCCGCAGCCGTGGCCGTGGCTGGGCCGGCCGCGCCGGGTGCCGGGCCGGCGCATCCGGTGAGGAGGGCGCCGGCCAGCACGGCCAGCCCGAGGACTGCCGATCGGGTGGGTCCTGCCGTTGCCATGTGCCGACGCTACGGCGCGGCGCGTCGAACCGGCAACGGCAAGGGAGTCGGACCGGATCAGCCCGCCGCGCGTACCCGGTCGGCGTCCTGCGGATTCACGTCCCGCAGCAGGCACGTCAGGCGGGCGGTGCACACCCGGCGGCCCTCCTCGTCGCTGATCACGATCTCGTACGTCGCCGTGGAGCGACCGCGGTGCACGGGCGTGGCCACGCCGGTCACCAGGCCGGAGCGGACGCCCCGGTGGTGGGTGCAGTTCAGGTCGACGCCCACGGCGATCCTGGAGCTGCCGCCGTGCAGCATGGAGCCGACCGAGCCGAGGGTCTCGGCGAGCACGGCGGACGCGCCGCCGTGCAGCAGGCCGTAGGGCTGGGTGTTGCCCTCGACGGGCATCGTGCCGACGACGCGGTCGGGCGAGGCCTCCACTATCTGCACGCCCATGCGCGTGCCCAGGTGCCCGGCGGAGAACAGGGCGGGCAGGTCCACGCCGAGCGCCGCGTACTCGTCGATGACCTCTTGCGGGAACTTCACCTGGCGCTGCTCGCCCATCGGGACCGGCTCCGTTTCGTCTTCGTCGTCTTCGTCGGACGCATACTCGTCGGACGCATCCTGGTCGGACGCGTCTGGCTGAGCAAACGCTCAGTCGGTCGCCGATTGTTCCAGACGGACGACGACGGACTTGCTGGCCGGGGTGTTGCTGACGTCGGCGGTGGCGTCCAGGGGGACCAGGACGTTGGTCTCGGGGTAGTAGGCGGCGGCGCAGCCCCGCGCGGTCGGGTAGTGCACGACCCGGAAGCCGGGCGCACGCCGTTCCACGCCGTCCGTCCACTCGCCGACGAGATCGACGTACGAGCCGTCGGCGACGTCGAGTTCGCGCGCGTCCTCGGGGTTGACGAGGACGATCCGGCGGCCGCCCCGGATGCCCCGGTAGCGGTCGTCGAGGCCGTAGATCGTGGTGTTGTACTGGTCGTGCGAGCGCAGTGTCTGCAGCAGCAGCCGGCCCTCGGGCAGCTTCGGGTACTCGACGGGGGCGGCGGTGAAGTTGGCCTTGCCCGTGGCCGTCGGGAAGCGGCGCTCGTCGCGTGGGGCGTGGGGCAGGGCGAAGCCGCCGGGGTGGGCGACGCGCGCGTTGAAGTCCTGGAAGCCGGGGACCACGCGTGCGATGCGGTCACGGATCGTGGCGTAGTCCTTCTCGAACTCCTCCCACGGCGTGATACTGCGCTCGCCCAGCACCCGGCGGGCCAGACGGCAGACGATCGCCGGCTCGGACAGCAGGTGCGTGCTCGCGGGCTCCAGTCGGCCGCGGGAGGCGTGCACCATGCCCATGGAGTCCTCGACGGTCACGAACTGCTCGCCGCTGCCCTGGAGGTCGCGCTCGGTGCGGCCCAGGGTGGGCAGGATCAGGGCCCGCGCACCGGTGACGACATGACTGCGGTTGAGCTTCGTCGACACATGCACCGTGAGGCGGGCACGCCGCATCGCCGCCTCGGTGACACCGGTGTCGGGGGAGGCGGAGACGAAGTTGCCGCCCATGGCGAAGAAGACCTTCGCCTCGCCGTCGCGCAGGGCGCGGATCGCGCGGACGACGTCGTAGCCGTGCTCGCGCGGGGCAGCGAAGCCGAACTCGCGCTCGAGGGCGTCCAGGAAGGCCGGTGCCGGCCGCTCGAAGATGCCCATGGTGCGGTCGCCCTGCACGTTCGAGTGGCCGCGCACCGGGCACACGCCCGCGCCGGGGCGGCCGATGTTGCCGCGCAGGAGCAGGAAGTTGACCACCTCGCGGATGGTGGCCACGGAGTGCTTGTGCTGGGTGAGGCCCATGGCCCAGCAGACGATGGTGCGCCGCGAGGCGAGCACCATGTCCAGCGCCTCCTGGATCCGGCGCTGGTCGAGTCCGGTCGCGGTGAGCGTCTCGTCCCGGTCGGCGGCGCGGGCGGCCGCGGCGAACTCCTCGTAGCCGTGCGTGTGCTCGCGGACGAAGTCCTCGTCGACGGCGCCCTCGGTCTGGACGATCAGCTTGTTGAGAAGGCGGAACAGGGCCTGGTCGCCGCCGATGCGGATCTGCAGGAACAGGTCCGTCAGCGAGGACCCGCCGGTCAGGCCCTTCGGCGTCTGCGGGTTCTTGAACCGCTCCAGACCGGCCTCGGGCAGCGGGTTGACGCTGATGATCCGCGCGCCGGCGGCCTTGGCCTTCTCCAGGGCGGCGAGCATGCGCGGGTGGTTGGTGCCGGGGTTCTGGCCGGCCACGATGATCAGGTCGGCCTTGTACAGGTCCTCCAGCAGGACGCTGCCCTTGCCGACGCCGATGGTCTCGGAGAGCGCCGAGCCGGACGACTCGTGGCACATGTTCGAGCAGTCGGGCAGGTTGTTCGTGCCGAGCTCGCGCGCGAAGAGCTGGTACAGGAAGGCGGCCTCGTTGCTGGTGCGTCCCGAGGTGTAGAAGACGGCCTCGTCGGGGGAGCCGAGGGCGTCCACCTCCTCGGCGACGATGTCGAAGGCGCGCTCCCAGGTGACCGGCTCGTAGCGGTCTCCTCCCTCGCGGAGATACATGGGGTGGGTGAGCCGGCCCTGCTGGCCGAGCCAGTACCCGCTGCGGGTCGCGAGGTCGGCGACCGGGTGGGCGGCGAAGAACTCCGGGGTGACCCGGCGCAGGGTGGCCTCCTCGGCGACCGCCTTCGCGCCGTTCTCACAGAACTCCGCCCTGTGCCGGTGGTCCGGCTCGGGCCAGGCGCAGCCGGGGCAGTCGAAGCCGTCCTTCTGGTTGACGCTGAGGAGCGTCAGGGCGGTCCGCCTGACGCCCATCTGCTGCTGGGCGACGCGCAGGGTGTGCCCGATGGCGGGCAGCCCGGCCGCCGCGTGCTGCGGCCCGGCGACCTGCGGTGCGTCCTGGACCGGATCCGCCTCGGGCGGCTTCGTTGCCATCGCCGGCTCTCCTTCGCCTCCGCATGTGAGCTACATCTCCGATACTCCCACGCGGCGGTGACAACGGTGGCGGCCGGGCCGGGCCCGGATCCGGCACGGTCCGCCCAACCGCTGCCGGTCGCGAGGGTGCCCGGCCACGAGGGCCGAGCCCGTCGTCCGGGGCCGCGATCACCAAGGCGTCCGGTACGCCCCGGAGGCCGGGGCCGACTGTCGGTGCGGCGTGGCAGGATCGGGGACGTGGCAGAGACAGCATCGAAGAAGACCGACAGCACCTCCGGCGGCAGCCGCCCGCGCCTGATGCTCATGGACGGGCACTCGCTGGCCTACCGCGCGTTCTTCGCGCTGCCCGCGGAGAACTTCACGACCGTGACGGGCCAGCCGACGAACGCGATCTACGGTTTCGCGTCGATGCTGGCCAACACGCTGCGCGACGAGGCGCCGACACACTTCGCGGTGGCCTTCGACGTCTCCCGCAAGACCTGGCGCTCCGAGGAGTTCACGGAGTACAAGGCGAACCGCTCCAAGACCCCCGACGAGTTCAGGGGCCAGGTGGAGCTGATCGGCGAGCTGCTCGACGCGATGCACGCCCCGCGCTTCGCGATCGAGGGGTACGAGGCGGACGACGTCATCGCCACGCTGACCACGCAGGCCGAGGCCGAGGGCTTCGACGTGCTGATCGTCACCGGCGACCGCGACTCCTTCCAGCTCGTCTCGGAGCACACGACGGTGCTCTACCCGACCAAGGGCGTCTCGGAGCTGACCCGGTTCACCCCGGAGAAGGTCTTCGAAAAGTACGGGTTGACGCCCGCGCAGTACCCCGACTTCGCGGCGCTGCGCGGCGACCCGTCCGACAACCTGCCCGGCATCCCCGGCGTCGGGGAGAAGACGGCCGCCAAGTGGATCAACCAGTTCGGCTCGTTCGCGGAGCTGGTCGAGCGCGTCGACGAGGTGAAGGGCAAGGCCGGGCAGAACCTGCGCGACCACCTGGAGGCGGTGAAGCTGAACCGCCGGCTCACCGAGCTGGAGCGGCGGGTCGGGCTGGACAGGGCGGTCGCCGACCTCACGCGCGTGCCGTACGACCGCAAGGCCGTCGCGCTGGTACTGGACACCCTGGAGATCAGGAACCCCTCGCTGCGCGAGCGGCTCTTCGGCGTCGACCCGGGTGCCGAGGAGGCCGGGACGACCCCGGTCGTCACCGAGGGCGTGGAGCTGGACGGCACGGTGCTGGGCACGGGCGAGCTCGCGCCCTGGCTCGCCGGGCACGGCACCGAAGCGCTCGGTGTCGCCACCGTCGACACCTGGGCGCTGGGCACGGGCTCGGTCGCCGAGGTCGCCCTGGCCGCGCCCGGCGGAGCCGCCGCCTGGTTCGACCCGGCCGAGCTGGACGAGGCCGACGAGAAGGCGCTGGCGGCATGGCTGGCCGACGCCGGCCGGCCCAAGATCTTCCACAACGCCAAGGGCGCGATGCGGGTCTTCGCCGAGCACGGCTGGACCATCGAGGGCGTCGCGATGGACACCGCGCTCGCCGCCTATCTGGTGAAGCCCGGCCGCCGCTCCTTCGACCTGGACGCGCTGTCCCTGGAGTACCTGCACCGGGAGCTGGTCCCCGCGGCCGCGGCAGACGGCCAGCTCGCCTTCGGCGCGGACGACGGTGCCGAGGCCGAGGCGCTGATGATCCAGGCCCGCGCCGTCCTCGATCTCGGGCAGGCCTTCGAGGGCCGACTGGCGGAGGTCGGCGCCGCGGAGCTGCTGCGCGACATGGAGCTGCCGACCTCCGCCCTGCTGGCCCGGATGGAGCGCAACGGCATCGCGGCCGACCGCGCCCACCTGGAAGCGATGGAACAGATGTTCGCCGGTGCGGTGCAGCAGGCCGTGAAGGAGGCGCACGCCGCGGCCGGGCACGAGTTCAACCTGGGCTCGCCCAAGCAGCTCCAGGAGGTCCTCTTCGGCGAGCTGGCACTGCCGAAGACGAAGAAGACGAAGACCGGCTACACCACCGACGCCGACGCCCTGGCCTGGCTGGCGACGCAGACCGACAACGAACTGCCGGTGGTCATGCTCCGGCACCGCGAGCAGGCGAAGCTGCGGGTGACGGTCGAGGGCCTGATCAAGACGATCGCGACGGACGGCCGGATCCACACGACGTTCAACCAGACGGTCGCCGCGACCGGCCGGCTGTCGTCCACGGACCCGAACCTGCAGAACATCCCGGTCCGCACGGACGAGGGCCGGGCCATCCGCCGCGGCTTCGTCGTCGGCGAGGGCTACGAATCGCTGATGACGGCCGACTACAGCCAGATCGAGCTGCGCGTGATGGCCCATCTGTCCGAGGACGCCGGCCTGATCGAGGCGTTCACGTCCGGTGAGGACCTGCACACCACCGCGGCCTCGCAGGTGTTCGCGGTCGAGCCCACCGCGGTGGACGCGGAGATGCGCCGCAAGATCAAGGCCATGTCGTACGGCCTGGCGTACGGGCTGTCGGCCTTCGGCCTCTCCCAGCAGCTCAACATCGAGGCGGCGGAGGCCCGCGCCCTGATGGACGCGTACTTCGAGCGTTTCGGCGGCGTGCGGGACTACCTGCGCCGGGCCGTCGACGAGGCGCGCGCGACGGGGTACACGGCGACGCTCTTCGGGCGCCGGCGTTACCTGCCCGACCTCAACAGCGACAACCGGCAGCGGCGGGAGGCCG
Organism: Streptomyces sp. NPDC047706; assembly: GCF_043204795.1. Lineage (NCBI taxonomy): Bacteria > Bacillati > Actinomycetota > Actinomycetes > Kitasatosporales > Streptomycetaceae > Streptomyces > Streptomyces sp. NPDC047706. The sequence goes on from NZ_JBIDCW010000010.1 coordinate 229,452, forward strand.
CCGAGCGGATGGCGCTCAACGCGCCGATCCAGGGCACGGCGGCCGACATCGTCAAGATCGCCATGCTCAAGGTGGACGGGGCGCTGCGCGAGTCCGGCCTCAAGTCCCGCCTGCTCCTGCAGGTGCACGACGAAGTCGTCCTGGAGATCGCTCCCGGCGAGCGCGAGGCGGCGGAGGAACTGGTCCGCCACGAGATGGCGCACGCCGTCGACCTCAGGGCACCCCTGGACGTCTCGGTGGGCGTGGGCCCCGACTGGGAGTCGGCGGCACACTAGCCGCCCGCGGCCCAGCCGTCCGACGCAGGAGCCCCCGGGCACGGGTCACGGGTGCCGGGCGCTCCTGGTGCGTTGCGGGGCACCGGCGTGGTGCGTCCTGCCGGGCCCGCGCGCCGCGCCATGCGGCCCAGGAGTGACGCCGTCAGGCTGGGGCTCCAGTTCTCCTGAGCCTGTGACTGGGGTGCGGTGCCGCATGGCTGGGGTCTGCGCCCTCTCGGGCGTGTGGCCGGGTGGGGTGGTGCTCGGCTGGGCCTCAGGCCTCGTGGGCCTTCGAGCCAGGTGCGGCGCCGCCTCCCCGGGCTCTGCGCGCGTCACGCCTTGCGGCTCAAGTGCGGCGCCCGCCGGCCCTGGGGCCTTCGCTCGCCGTCCCTGGGGCCTCCGCCCGTCGGCCCGCCCGTCGGCTCAGGGGCTCCGCCCTCGGCCCCCCGTCCCTGGGGCCTCTGTCCCGCCACGCCTTGCGGCCTGTCTCCGTGGCAAGCCACGTGTCCATGCGCGATCCACCGAAGCACCGCACCGTACCCCCGGTATCGGCAACCCCGTGACCAGTTACAACGCCGCTCACACGCCCCAGTGGGCCCTCATCCCGGCCCACCCCCGGCACCTCGCGGCACACCCTCCCCGGACCGGCCGCCCGCCGGCCCTCCCCCCGGAGCTCCCCCGGAGGGACCTTCACCCACGTGGCCCCCGCGAAAAAGCACCCCGGCACCCGCGCCCGTCAAGATGCCGCCATGGGTATACGCATGCTCAGCCGCCGAACGGCCCCGGCTCAGCCCCCGCCCGCGCCCCCGCCCCACGCGGTCGGCGCAAGCACCGCCCGCCTCCCCCTGGGCCCGGCGGCGTCGCTGTGTCACGCCGCCGGCAGGCTCCGCCGCCGCGTCGCCACCGACTGGGAGAGACGGAAGTCCGCGGCCTTCGGCCCCCGTGACACCGCGCCCTGGCGCCTGTGGGCCGACCTGGCCCGAAGCTATCTGACCCTCTGCCTCACCCTGCTGCCCCGGCCCCATCCGCGCCCGGCACGCACGCTCACCGTGTTCGTGGCGCCGCTCCCCGTCGCCCCCGGTGTGATCAAGCCTCCTGACGGCTCCGGTCCCGCTCCCTGCCGGCGTCTCCCGAACCGCTAGGCACGGGAGCCGGCCGCCGCAGCCGCACGGCAACGGCGTAGGACAGCACCCCGGCCAGCAGCCCCGCCCCCGCGCCGAAGCACAGGGTCGGGATCAGTTCCCAGGGCTTCGCCGAGGACCCCCAGTACGCCCACCACCGCGTCGCCCGGTGCGCCGCCGCGACCAGCGCGCAGCCGCCGATCACGACGCCGGCCAGCCACCGGTCCCGCACCGACAACGCGGGCACCCCCACCGGCTCGGCCGCGGGCGCCCGCCGTAGCGCGACAACCACGAAAGCGGCGATGACCAGTGCGGCGACCGCGGAACCGCCGTACTGGAGGTACCAGTACAGCGGCGAGCCCGCGATCTCCCGGCCCAGCACCGGAAACAACCGCATCCCCCATCGGTCGAGGTGCGTGAACGCGTCCCAGACGACGTGCGTGAGCGCGCCGAGCACGGCGGACAGGTACCACCGCGCCACCAGAGAGGGCCGTACGCGCGCGCGTGCCGCCCCGCAGCGCAGCAGCGAGGCGACCCGAGGCCGGCGTCGGCGCGGCAGCAGGGCCACCAGTGGTTCGCGTACCAGCAGCCACACCCCGACCAGCGCCCAGGCGATGAGCACGTCGACCGTGAACACACCCGCGAAGGAGTGCGTCACATCGCCGAACTCCATCGTCCCGGACAGCGCACTCGCCACGTAATAGGGTATGTCGGGCGCGAACGACCCGGCGAGGAGGACGGCCGGAACCAGCGGGCCCCGACCGGAACCGTCGGGCCGGAGGGCGGGCAGCACGGCTGCCGCATGACTGAGGGTGAACGGCAACGGTGCTCCCCAAGGCGGACGTTGACGTTCAGTATCAACGACGGCGTGCCGCCCTGGGGCGAGACCGACGCCACAACGCCGTATGGCCAGGTGGTGAAGACCAGGCGGGAACAGGTCCCGGTGCGTGCGAAGTTGCCGTAGGGTCGCGTGGGTTGACGTACCGGGGAGCGTGCAACCGCCACCAGGCGACGGTGAGCGTCAACAGAGTGTGGTAACAGGGCATATACGGGCGACTCGGACGCCTACGGGAGGGGTTCATTCCATGGCGGCGCATTTCGGTACGAGACTGCGCAAGGGTGCGGCGAACACCGCCGTGGCCGCGGCTGTCGCGGCGGCGCTGGTCGCTTCCCAGGCCCCGGGAGTCGAGACCGACGGCGCCGGAAGACAGCGCACCACCGGCACCCAGCCCTCGTCCGACACGCCCACCGAGGACAGCGCGACCGGCAACTCGCCGTACTACACGGACCTGCCGCCGCTGGAGAGCCCCAACCCCGCGCCCACCGCCGGCCCCACCACCGGCCCGGCCGTCCCGGGTGACGCCGCCGCGGGCATACCCGCGACCGTCCTCGACGCCTACAAGCAGGCGGAGACCGCGCTGGGCGAGGCCAGGCCCGGCTGCAACCTGCCCTGGCAACTCCTCGCCGCCATCGGCAAGGTCGAGTCGGGCCATGCGGGCGGCGGCAACGTGGACGCCGACGGCAACACGATCACCCCCATCCTCGGCCCGGCGCTGAACGGCAACGGCTTCGCCCACATCAGCGACACCGACAACGGCGCGTTCGACGACGACAGCACGTACGACCGGGCCGTGGGCCCGATGCAGTTCATCCCCTCCACCTGGTCCTGGGCGAGCCGCGACGGCAACGGCGACGGGGTCGAGAACCCGAACAACGTCTATGACGCCGCCCTCGCCGCCGGCCACTACCTGTGCCGCTTCGGCTGGGACCTGTCCGTCGAGGACGACCTGCGCCGCGCGATCCTCAGTTACAACAACTCGACGGACTACCTGAACACCGTCCTGTCCTGGCTGGAGTACTACCGCAAGGGCACGCACGAGATCCCCGACGGCACCGGCACCCCGCCCGGGAACCGCAGCGACGTCCCCCGCGGGTCGAACCCGCCTTCGCGGCCCCAGGCGCCGGGGACCGGCCCGGCCGGACCGTCCCCGAAGCCGCCGTCGGACGGCGGCACCACTCCCTCGAAGCCCACGCCGAAGCCCGAGCCGCCGAAGCCCGAGCCGCCGGTCACCCCGCCGACCGCCACCGACACGGTGGACCACCTGGAGGACGGCGGCACCGCTCAGCTCACGGCGATGGCGGGCGACGCGTTCGCCGAGCGGGTCAGCGCCCGCGCCGAGAGCAAGGAGGGCAAGGGCGTCGCCAAGGTGCGCGTCCGTTTCACGATCGTGGGTGACACCGACGCCACCTTCACCGGCGGCGAGAAGGTCGCCGCGGTCGTCACCGGTACCGCGGGTGTCGCCGTCGCGCCGGCGTTGACGGCGGGCGAGAAGACCGGCTCGTTCACCGTGCGGGCAACGGTCGTCGGCCGTTCCGTCCCCGGCGTCGACTACACCGCGACCGTCACCGCCCGCGCCGCGGACGCCCTCACGCGTACCGGTGACACCCCGATGACCTGCACGGTGGGCGGCGAGTTCGCCGACCAGGTCGAGGTGAAGGCGACGTACCAGGGCGCCGCGGCGGACGGGGTGGCGGTCACCGCCACCCTCATCAAGTCGGTGCTCGACCCGGCCGAGAACGACAAGGGCCCGTACTTCAAGGGCGCCGAGGGCAAGCCCGCACGCACCCTCCAAGGCCTGGAGACGGACGCGAACGGCCTGCTGAAGCTGCCCAAGCTGTACGCGGACGACAACGCCGGCTCCTACATGCTCCGCCTCACCACGGAGGGCGGCGCCACGCTCAACGTCCTGCTGGACGTGACGGCGGCCGGGACGCCGTCACCGAGCCCCTCGGCGAGCGCGAGCGAGTCGGCGAACCCCGGCGCGTAGCCCCGGCCTTCCCGCACACACAGTGGCGGGGGGCCCCCCCCCGCCCCGGCGGGGGGGGGGGGCGCGCGGGGCGGGCTAGATGGTCCCACCCCAAGCGCCGCGCCGCCGCA